>CAYNCC010000025.1:0-12466 GCA_964396035.1 uncultured Alphaproteobacteria bacterium | reverse complement strand
TAACATTTCAATTGCTTCTTCAGCATCTTCACCAGCAATAAACAACCCTGTTTTTTTGCAATCATCAGGATGTCTTGAAAAAATAATATCTTGAACCAAATCAGAAAGATCATCTGTTGTTACATTTGTATAAGTAGGAACTTTGTCAAAACCTGAGTCATATGCCATATTGATATCAAAAGGACTTACAAATTTAGTGGGACTAATAGCATGTAATATATAGGGTTTATCAGTTTTCATAAGTTTACTTTAATAGTTGCTCCAGTATTTTTACCTGAACATATTATAAATTTTAAATCATTACAATTTGCAAATTTTTTTTCAAGTCTATATTTTATTTTTTGCGCATTTTCTTTGTTAGATAAAAGAATAAAGCCAGTTGGCCCCCAAGAGGTCTGACCATAACCTTTGATCTTTGTTTCTTTTGAAAAATTTATTACTTTAGAAACAATTTTACTTGAATATTTTCCACCTTGTATTTTATTAAAATATTTACCCATATATCCTTGTATTTTTGTTATAGATTCTGAAAATGCATTAAAATTTTTTTCAACTAAATAAGGATAAGTTTCTTTTAAAACTAAACTTTGTAAATTAAATATATTTTTTGTAGATTTTTTAAGTTTTGTGAATGCTTTTATTTCCTTACTTCCATAAATTCCTTTATTTCTTTCATGTATTATCAGAATAATTTTCCATTTATCAGGAAAATTTATCTTTGACAAATTTGAAAAGAAATTATTTTCTATTCCTAAATCAATTATGAAACCACCATGTACAAAATTACTCAAGCCAACAGAGGATCTAATGCCTCGATTTAGCATTCTTCCTATTTCTATTATACTAAGATTTAAATTATTTAATTTATTTATAGCCATACCAATAGATAAAGCTAGTTGAGTCCCGGAACCCAATCCAATATGTTCAGGTGTTAATTTTTCAATATTTACTAAAAAATTTGGTTTAATTTTATTTTTTTTACAAAAATTCTTAACATAACCATAACCTTTATTAGACACATCACCTTCAACAACCAATTTATGATATTTTTTCACTTTTATTATTGTTTGAAATTTATTTATTGACAGGCCTATTCCACCTAAAGAATTCTTTTTATTTTGACCTAAATTTAAAAAACCAAAATGCAATCTTGCGGGAGAAATAATTTTTATAGATTTATTCTTTTTTATCATAAAAACTTTTGATTTATTTCATAATTCTTTTTAATTAAGATAATATATGATTTTTTATTCTTAATTAAATTTTTAATATAAGGAGAGATCATGGGTGTAGATTACAAAGTTTATAATGAAACAGAAATAAAGGAAAAATTAAAAAAAGATTTACCTTTATGGACGTTTGAAGGCAAGTGGATTAAAAGAAAATATAAAACACAAAGTTGGAAATCTACTTTAATGGTAATTAATACAGTAGGACATTTAGCAGAAGCCGCTTGGCATCATCCTGATATTACAGCATCATATGCATGGGTTGAAGTTCGTTTAACAGATCATGCTGCAAAAGGAGTTTCTGATAAAGATTTTGAACTTGCAAAAAAAATAGAAGACACTATCCAATGGGATCCATCTAAAGAAGATAATGTTTTAGAAGGCACACCAAAGGACGACCAAAGATTTTCGTATATAAAATACGATAAATAATTTTTTTTTTTATATATGCAAAATATAAATTTTACATGCCCTTTTTGCAGTTTGTTATGTGATGATATACAATTAAAGGCAGAAAATAATAATTTTAAGCCTTTAAATTCTAATTGTCCAATTTTAAAGGATTCTTTAAAAAAAAAGATCCTTGATCAATCTCCAAAGATTAATGGCAAACACACAACTATGACGATTGCTATAGAAGAAACATATAAATTAATAAAAGAAAGCAAATCAATTTTATTTACTGGAATGGGGACTGACATTAAGGGAACAAAATCAGCTTTAGAAATTCTAGATAAAGTAGGAGGGACCATTGATCATTTTTCTAGCGATTCTTTTATTAAAAACTTAAAAAGTTATAAAGAAATAGGAGGTGTGTATTTAACCTTAGCTGAACTAAAAAATAGGTGTGATACAATAATCTTAATAGAAACATCAGAAAAAACTGTTCCAAGAATATTCGAAAAATATATTTTTTCTAAGGAAACTATTAACAAAATTAAAAAAAGAAAAGTAATTTATATTGGTTCTAAGAAGCCTAAATTTTTATTAAAGAATAAATATAATTTTGATTTTATATCTACAAATAATAAAAATTTGATAAGTCTGATTTCAAATTTAAGATATAATATTAATAGTGAATCTGATGAAATTGATGGAGATAAAGATTTAATTTTTCTACAAGAGATTTTAAAAAAAACTAATTATGGTTCGATAATTTGGTCAAGTTCAGATTTAGATCAAGACTTAGGAGGTCTAATCATTAATGAAATTAATCTTTTGATACAAGATCTAAATAAATTTACAAGATTTGCTGGACTGCCATTGTCAGATGTTAATCATTTAAATACTGTTAATGAAGTATTACTTTGGCAAAGTGGTTTTCCAATAAGAACAAATTTTGCAAAAAAATATCCTATTCATAATGTGGATCAATTTTCAACAACAAGATTATTAGAAAAAAAAGAAGTAGATTTAGTTTTATGGATAGACTCGTTTCATGAAAATAAGATTCTTTTTAACCAAAATATAAAATCTATCTTATTAGGCAAACCTACACATTCTCAAAAGAATAAAACAAATATTTTTATACCAATAGGAACACCTGGAATTGATCATAATAGTCATTTAATGAGAGTAGATAAAGTGGTTTCAATGCATTTAAAAAAAATAAGAAACCTCTCATTACCTAGTGTTTCTGATATTTTAAATCAGTTAAAAGAAAAATTTTAGAATGATAATAAAAATTAAAAATGCAAAAGTCTACGATCCTATTAACAAAGTTAATGGTAAAATAAAGAATATTTATATCAAGAATGGAAGAATCGCAAACAGACTAGATACAGGAGACAAAATTCGCAAAACTATTGATTTAAAAAGAAAAATTGTAATGCCTGGGGGCATAGACATTCATAGTCATATATCGGGAGGAAAGATTAATTTAGCCAGATTACTTTTACCAGAAGAACAACAAAAATATCTTTATTCATCTACTAATACTTTAAGATCTGGTTCAGGATTGGCAACATGCACATCATTTCATATTGGATACAAATATTCAAGATTAGGATATACAGCAGTTTTTGAACCAGCAGTTCTACCAGCTAATGCAAGATCTAATATGATTGAAATGAGTAATATTCCATTAATTGATAAAGGCGGTTACATTGTTTTAAGTAATGATGATTTTTTATTAAATCTTATACAAAAAAAAACAAGTCAGAAAAAAATTAATGATTATGTAGCTTGGATTCTAGAATCTACAAAATGTTTAGGTGTAAAAATTGTTAATCCTGGCGGTATTAATGCTTTTAAATTTAATCAAAGAAAATTAGATTTAGATGAAAAAAATAAAAAATACGGAATAACTCCTAGATCAATACTGAAAATTTTAACAAAATCTCTTATAGATTTAAAAGCGCCTCATCCTATACATGTGCATGGTTGTAATTTAGGTGTGCCAGGAAATATTAATACTACTTTAAAACAAATAAAAGCGGTTGAGGGTAAACCTATGCACTTAACACATATACAATATCATTCTTATGATAATCAAGGAGATAGAAATTTTTCATCAGGCGCAATCAAACTTGCAGAATCTATTAATAAAAATAAAAATATTTCTTGTGATATTGGTCAAATTATGTTTGGTCAGACAGTAACAGCTTCAGCAGATACTATGAGCCAATATAAAAATCATTCCTTTGCTCATCCAAAAAAATGGATTTGCGCAGATATTGAGTGCGATGCAGGATGTGGAATAGTTCCTTTTGAGTATCGAGATAAAAATTATGTTAATAGTTTACAATGGGCAATTGGACTTGAATTATTCTTACTTATAAAAGATCCCTGGAGAGTATATTTAACAACAGATCATCCTAATGGAGCTGCTTTTACTGCTTATCCTAAATTAATTAAACTTTTAATGGATAGAAATTTTAGAAATCAAGAATTAGAAAAGATTAATAAAGACGCCCAAAAAAATTCAATTTTAAAGAATCTGAAAAGAGAATATGATCTTTACGAAATAGCTATTTTAACTAGAGCCGGACCTGCAAAAATATTAGGATTAAATAACATAGGTCATTTAGGTGAAGGAGCTAAGGCAGATATAACAGTGTATAATGAACAACACGATAAAGAAAAAATGTTTGAGAAACCCTATCTAGTTTTTAAAGATGGTGAAATAGTAGTAAAAAATGGAGAAATAAATAAAGTTACAAATGGAAAATTATACATTGCAGAAACTGAATACGATAAGGGCATTGAAAAAGAACTAAATATATATTTTGATAAATATATAGGAAGAAAAAAATCTTCTTTTGCAATACAAAATCAAGAGCTTTGGGATCATGGTCTTGAATTAGAAAAGATTCAATGCGATAGAAATGATTATTAACAAAATAAAAATAGAAAAAACATTTGCAGAAGCTTTTCCAATGAAGGCTGTAAGGATAATTGTAACAGCGGAAACAAAGCATTGGGTTTCTAAAGCTGTTGAAAGTATGACAGGATTTGCTACATCTGTGATTGCATGTGGTTGTGAAGGTGGTATTGAAAAAGAAATACAAAAATCATCCACACCAGATGGCAGACCAGGTGCATCAGTGCTTCTTTTTGCCATGGATAGTAAAGGTTTGACAAAACAAGTGTTAAGGAGAGTTGGACAATGTGTTCTAACCACTCCAACAACAGCTTGTTTTTCTGGAATTGATTCTGGTGAGAAAATTAGTTTGGGACAATCACTTCGATATTTTGGAGACGGTTATCAAATTTCAAAAAAGATTGGAAACACCAGATTTTGGAGAATTCCAGTTATGGATGGAGAATTTGTAATTGAAGAACAAACAAATATTGTTCCTGCAATCGGAGGAGGCAACATATTAATTTTAGGTTCTTCAAGAGAATTTGTTTTAAAAGCTGGAGAAAGTGCAGTAAAAGAAATGTCAAAAATTGAAAACACAATTTTACCTTTTCCTGGTGGAATAGTTCGTTCAGGGTCTAAAGTAGGATCTAAATATAAAAATCTTATTGCTTCAACTAACGATGCCTATTGCCCAACACTAAAAGGGTTAACAAAAACAAATTTAAACAAAGAAGACGAAGCTGTTTTAGAAATTGTTATTGACGGTATTAATCAAGAAGATATTACTAAAACAATGAGAATAGGAATTGAGACAATATGCAGAAAATTTAATAAAGGAATTACTACTATTTCCGCTGGAAATTATGGTGGTAAGTTAGGGAAATATCATTTTCATTTACAGGAAATAATGAAATGAGTTATTTAATTTTAAAATTAAAAAAGAAATTAGTATTTCGTTTGGATCTACGTGATGTTGTTCCAAATAAATTACTAGGAAAAAAAAAAATTAATAATTTAAGAATTTTTTACGGGAATGAAGAAAAAAAATTATCTGATTTTTTTTCTATTCAAGGAAAATTAAATAAAGGAATTATTTTTAAAGGGAATCTTGAAAAATGCGATTACATAGGAGATTCAATGATAGAGGGAATAATTATTATTAAAGGTAATGCGGGTGAATATTTAGGGAATAAAATGAAAGGTGGTAAAATTATTGTATACGGATCATCAGGTGATTACACAGCAAATTCTCTTAAAAATGGAGAGATTCATATTAAAAACGATACTGGAGATTATTTAGGCAGTTCTATTCAAGGAAATAAAATAGGTATGAGCGGTGGGAGAGTTATTGTTTCTGGAAATGCTGGAAATTTTTTAGCTTCTAAGATGAGATCCGGAATTATTTTTGTTGCTGGTTCTGTTAAAGATTATCTTGGATCACAAATGATTGCTGGGACAGTAATTATAAATGGAAAAATAGGAAAAAATCCTGGTCTTTTAATGAAAAGAGGAACTATTATTTTAAAAAATAATATTTCAGTACCTTCATATTTTAAATTAACTGGAAAAAATAATTATTTATTTTTAAAAATTCTAGAATTTTATTTAAAAAAAATAAATATAATATTTAAAAATATTTTTGCTAATATTCATGTAAAAAAATTAGTTGGCGATTCATCTTGTAAGGGAAAAGGTGAAATATTGATTTTGAATTAAATAAGATTAAATATTTATCAGTTTTAGTATGTTAAATTCAACAATAACTGCATTGTTTATTTGGATCAATTCTCATTTAGGTTCTATCGGAGCTAATTATGAAATGCCACCATATCATCCAGAAATAAAATTTGTGGATCAGAAAGAATTATCAGAAATGGCATGTGAAAGACCTTGCCCAGTTGTTGGATGGTACCCCACAAAAAATCAAATAAAAGGAAAAGAGATTTTATATTTTTTAAAAAATGTAGATCCAGTTAACAATCTTTGTATTAGAACTATACTTTTACATGAATTAGTTCATTTTTGGCAGGATTATAATAATGCTTTTAGCAATTCAATGGATAGTGAAAAAGTTGTATTTACATATAAAGAAAGACAAGCTACACAATTAGAACATATTTATAGAGGTCAACAATATGAATCATATAAAAAAAAACATGGGAAATATTATGAACCAAAATGTTGTAAAGAAATTGCTTTTGGAAGATGTATTAATGAGCCTGGATGGATAAATCAGTTTATAATAAAAAACACCGAATAAAATATCTTAAAGATAGAATTCTTTTGATATAGAATTTAGATATGTTTAAGTCTTTAATTGATTGGGTTTTAACACATCCTAAAAAGTTTATCCTTTTTATTTCGTTAATTACTATAGCTGCCGGGTGCTTCGTATATAAGAATATTTCTATTAATACATCTAATACCGATTTACTTTCCAAAGAATTAACGTTTAGAAAAAATGACACAGCATTTACAAAAGAGTTCCCCCAATTTTCTAATACTATAATGATCGTTATTGATGCTGATAAAAGTGATGTTGTAAAAGAAATAGCTTATAAATTTAAAAAAGAAATATCAGGAGAAACCCTATATATAAATGATGTTTTTTATCCAGACGAATTAGATTTTTTTAAAGAAAACGGACTTTTATATTTATCTGAAGAAGAATTAGAAGAAAGATTAGACGATATGGTTAAATATCAACCCTTTATTTCTAAACTTTCTAATCCAACTTTATATAATTTTTTAGATACTATAAATCTTTTCTTATCCGCAGATCTTAGCGATTCTCATGTAGAAAAAATTAATAAATTATTTATAGAATTAAAAAATAATGGCGGGTATTTAGCTTGGGGAGATATTTTTTCAAATGAAAATAAGTCAAATTATAGAGAAATAATTTATGTTCAACCTAAACTTAATTTTCAAAATTTTTTCCCCTCAGAAGATACATTGCGGTATTTAGGAACAATTACAAAACAGATAAAAAAAGAATATAAAGTCAAAAATAATCCTGATTTTTATAATTTTGATATTCGATTATCTGGAACAGTTCCAATGGAACAAGACGAACTAAATACTTTAGGAGGAGGTGCAAAAATAGGAATAACTATTTCACTAATTTTAGTTTTTGTTTTTTTATTTTATGCATTTAAAAATACCATTTATCTTTTATCAAGTTTTGTAACTTTAATAATAGGATTAATCTGGACAACTGCTTTTGCTTTATTTTTATTTAAAGAACTAAATTTAATTTCCATTGCATTTGCGATACTTTTTATTGGTTTAGGAATTGATTTTTCAATACATTATCTTTTAAGAACATATGAATTCTCTGGTAAAAAATTTAAAGAATTTTTACTTTCAACTAATAACAGTATAAGCAACGCTTTATTATTAACTGCAATTGCTATTGCTATTGGTTTTCTTAGTTTTGCCTTTACATCTTTCAAAGGATTAGCGCAACTTGGTATCATTGCAGGTACAGGAATGTTTATTTCACTATTTTTAACCTTATTCTTTTTACCATCTTTTTTAATTTTAATAAAAAATTTTTATAATCGAAATTCTAGTACAGATCCAAACAAATATGTGGCTAATATTCACTTTTTTAATTTCATGTCTTTTTTTAAAATAAATAGTAAAAGTTTTTTAATTTTAGCTATCCTATTTTTTTTATTTTCTATATTTAATTTAAAAAATATCAAATTTAATAATGAACCATTAAAATTGCGTAATCAAGAAAGTGCGTCAGTAATCACAATGAATGAGTTAATTAAAGATAAAAGTGTAAATCCATATAGCGTTGATGTTTTAGCAGAAAATATTAGTGAAGCTAATAAATTAAAAAATAAAATCTCCAATTTAATTGAAGTAAAAGAAGTAACTTTTTTTAAAGATCTTATTCCGAAAAATCAAGATGCAAAACTAAAAACTATAAGTCAATTTAAAGATTTTTATCCTAAAATTAAAGTAATCAAAAAAGGCACGATCACATCTTCATGGGAAATAGAGCAATACAATATTTATCAAAAATTAATAAGTATTGAGGATAATAGCGTTGGGAAAAAAATTGATTTAACATTTGTTAAGGAATTGAAAGATAATATTAACTATTGGAGCGAAGAAGATTTATTTCGTTTAGAGGATAAAATGTTTCATTATTTTATTAATAATTTGGAAAAATTTAATAAAAGTCTAAAGGCAAAGGAAATTTTGCAAAATAATATTCCTGATGATTTAAAAAATCGATATATAGGAAAAAATAAAAAAATAAGATTAGAAATTATTCCTTTTAAAAATCTTGATGATCAGAATAATAAAAAAGAATTTGTTGAATCTGTATTTAAAGTTGCACCAAATGTTTCGGGTGGCGCATTTACAACCTATGAAGCAGGTAATGCAATAATTCAATCTTTTAAAGAAGCTATGATAATCTCAATATTTTTAACAACATTATTTTTATTTTTTACTTTAAGAAATTTTAAAAAGGTTTTTATAGTTTTTATTAATTTAATTGCAGCTTTATTATTTTCTTTATCATTTTTAACTCTGTTAGGTTTGGATTTAAATTTTGCAAATATTATTGCATTACCTCTACTATTTGGGTTAGGTGCAGCAACATCTATCCAAACTATTTTAAGGACTGAAAAATTTAAAACATTAGATGATTACTTTAATAGCACAACACCAAGAGCAATTCTTTTTAGTTTGTTAACTACAATGGGCACTTTTTTTGTTTTATCCCTTTCATCTCATGTTGGCACTGCAAGCATGGGAAAATTATTAATTATTTCTTTATTTTCTATCTTTTTAGCAAACCTGACAATTTTAATACCATTAGAAAAATATTTTTTTAAAAAATGAAAACATTAATAACAGGAGCGACAGGCTTTGTTGGCACAGCGGTTCTTAGAGAACTTTTAAAGAAAGGACATAAAGTTAAAGCATTAGTCAGACAATCAAGTGTTTTAGATAATTTAAAGAATTTAGATGTAGAAACTGTAAAAGGTGATTTGAAAGATAGAGATTCATTAAAAGAATGTTTAAAAGATTGTAAGTATTTATTTCATGTTGCAGCAGACTACAGGCTCTGGATTCCAAAGCCTGAAGAAATTTATCAAAATAATGTAACTGGAACAGAAAATTTGATGGAGGAGGTGTTAAATTCAGAAGTTGAAAAAGTTGTTTATACAAGTAGCGTTGCTGTTCTAGGAAAACCAATAAATGGTGAAGTGGCCAATGAAAAAACCCCAGTCGATGTTAGTCAAATGATAGGACATTATAAAAAGTCAAAATTTTTAGCTGAAGAAAAAGTAAAAGAATTATATAAAACAAAGAAGCTTCCAGTTGTTATAGTAAATCCTGCTGCGCCTGTTGGTCCTAGAGATATTAAACCAACACCTACAGGAAAAATGATTTTAGATGCAGCAATGAAAAAAATTCCCGCTTATCTCGATACTGGTCTTAATATTGTACATGTTAAAGATGTAGCCAAAGGACACTTGCAAGCTTTTAAAAGGGGTAAACTTGGAGAAAGATATATTCTAGGTGGAGAAAATTTGACATTTAAAGAAATATTAGAAATTATTTCAAGTTTGTGTGGGCATAGTCCACCTAAAATACGATTACCTAAGAAACCACTTTATCCAATAGGCTATTTGTTTGAAATTTTTGCAAGATTATTTAATCTTAAGAATCCAATGTTAACTGTTGATATGATCAGAATGGCCGAAAAAAAAATGTTTTTTTCTAGCGAAAAAGCAAAGAAAGAATTACATTATAAATATCAAACTGCAAACAAAGCATTAAAAGATGCCATTCAATGGTTTATTAATAATGGATATTGTAGAAATGTTAAATTAGTTTGATAGAATAGATACTGGAGGATAAATAGATTGAAAATTATATTAGCACAGCCAAGAGGATTTTGCGCAGGAGTTGATAGAGCAATAGAAATTGTTGAGGAAGCTCTCCAAATATACGGTCCACCAGTCTATGTTAGACAAGAAATTGTCCATAATAAAAGGGTTGAGGAGGACTTAAAAGAAAAAGGAGCTATTTTTGTTGAAGAGATTAAAGAAATACCAAATGGGGCGGTAACAGTTTTTAGTGCTCATGGAGTTTCAAGGAAAGTTGAAGAAGATTCAAGGAAGAGGAAATTACCTATTCTTGATGCTACTTGCCCACTTGTTTTAAAAGTTCATAATCAAGGAATAAAGTATGCTAAAAAGGGGTATGAAATAATTCTTATAGGTCACGAAGGGCATCCAGAAGTCGAAGGTACACAAGGAAGAATTCCTGGAGGGGTCCATTTAGTATCAACAAAAGAAGATGTAAGAAATTTAAGAATTAAAGATACTAACAAAGTAGCTTATGTAACGCAAACTACCTTAGGAGTTGATGATACGAAAGATGTTATTAAAGAATTAGAAAATAGATTTCCAAGTATTGTAGGCCCAGGCGTTGAAGATATTTGCTATGCCACAACTAATAGACAAGAAGCTGTAAGAGATTTGGCTAAACATGTTGACTTATTACTCGTAGTTGGTTCTCAAAATAGTTCAAATTCTAAAAGATTAGAAGAAATTGGAAGGGAAATAAAAATACCTAGTTATTTGATTGACGGACCTTCTGATATTAATAAAAGATGGTTAAAGAATGTAAAAACTGTTGGTATTACTGCTGGAGCATCTGCTCCCGAGGCTGTTGTAATGGAGGTAGTTGATGAATTAAAAAAAATAGAAAATTCAGATGTTAAAGTTATGAATGGCATAGAAGAAAAAGTTGAATTTAAATTACCAGCAGGTATAAGATATAAAAAAAATAAAAAAGAATTAATTGCATAAAAAATGGGAATACCTTTATTACAAAAGATTAAAGTAGCGAAGTATATTTTTGAACAAAAAATTAAACGAAACAAAAAATATCCTTTAGTTTTAATGCTTGAACCATTGTTCAGATGTAACTTGGCATGTGCTGGATGTGGAAAAATTGACTATCCAGATGAAATACTTAATAAAAGAATGTCTGTCAAAGATTGTCTAAATGCAGTAGACGAATGCGGTGCCCCTATAGTTTCTATACCAGGAGGCGAACCATTAGTTCACAAAGAAATTGGAGAAATTGTAAAGGGAATAATTAATAAAGGAAAATTTGTATATCTTTGCACTAATGCTCTTTTATTAGAAAAGAAATTAGATTTATTTGAACCATCCCCATATCTAACTTTTTCTATTCATTTAGATGGTTTAGAAAAGGAACACGATCATTCAGTTTGTCGTGGAGGTGTTTATACAAAAGTTATTCAGGCTATAAAAGTAGCAAAACAAAAAGGTTTTCGATGTAATGTCAATTGCACTTTGTTTCATCAAATGACTCCAAAAAGAACAGCAGAATTTTTTGATTTTGTTACAGATTTAGGCGTAGATGGAATTACTGTATCTCCCGGTTATGCATATGAAAGAGCAGCGGATCAAAAAAATTTTTTAAAAAGAAAAAAAACAAAAGATTTCTTTCGTGATATTTTTAAATTAGGCAAAGGTAAAAAATGGGTTTTTAGTCAATCTTCATTGTTTTTAGATTTTCTTGCAGGAAATCAAAATTACAAATGCACTCCATGGGGTAATCCAACTAGAAATATTTTTGGATGGCAAAAACCTTGTTATTTACTTGGTGAAGGATATGTAAAGACTTTTAAAGAATTAATGGAAACAACTGAGTGGGATAAATATGGAACTGGTAATTATGAAAAATGTGCAGATTGTATGGTTCATTGTGGTTACGAACCAACAGCTGCTGAAGATTCTATTAAAAATCCTCTAAAAACTTTAAAAGTTGCTTTGCTTGGGCCAAAAACTGAGGGCGAAATGGTACCTGATATACCATTAAATAATCAAAGACCAGCAGAATATGTTTTTGAAAAATTAGT
>CAYNCC010000024.1:0-12641 GCA_964396035.1 uncultured Alphaproteobacteria bacterium | reverse complement strand
CTTATTTAAAAGTTGGAGATTATTTTATTTCATTAAAAGAAGATGATGTTTATACAGTTGGAGAAAATAGAGCAATTAATTTAATTGAAGAACATTTTCAAAAAATAGAAAAGAGAACAATAGGCATGCATAAAAATAAAGAACTTAGTGTAAGTAAAAGAGGTAGGATTGGTTATTTTCTAAAAAATGGCACAACAAGTATTAGAGTTCCAAATGAAATAGATGCAAAAACAATAAGTTTAGAAAAAGCAATTGAGTTAATCGAAATTAAAAAAGAAAAAGATTTAGAAAAGAAAAAAAAACCTAAGAAGAAAAAATAATCAACTAGTTCTCTTTTTTTAAATTTAGAATTTTTAAAGATAGCTCCTTTAATCTTGTTTCATCTATTTCTGCTGGAGCATTCATCATTAAATCTTCAGCTTTTTGATTAAACGGAAAAGGGATTATTTCTCTTATATTTGGTTCATTAGCAATTAACATTACAATTCTATCAATACCAGGTGCGCATCCTCCGTGGGGTGGCGCGCCATAACTAAATGCTTGTAAAAGACCACTAAATTGTTTTTCTAAATCTTTTTTTGAATAACCGGCTATTTCGAATGCTTTTATCATAATTTCTGGTTTATGATTTCTAATAGCACCACTTGATAATTCAACTCCATTACAAACAATATCATATTGATATGCTTTTATATCTAATGGATTATTTTTTTCTAATGCATCTAGTCCGCCTTGTGGCATAGAAAATGGATTGTGACTAAATTCAATTTTTTTTGTTTCAATATTTTTTTGATACATTGGATAATCAACTATCCAACAAAATTGAAACTCATTTTCTTTAATCAATTTTAGTTCATTAGCAACTTTCATCCTAGCTAGAGCAGCAAATTCCATTACTTCTTCAGATTTGCCACATAAAAAAAAGATAGAACTGTTGCCATCAATATTTTCAATTTTTAGAAACTTTTCTATTCTTTCTTTATTAAGATTATTTGCTATGGGCCCTTTACCTTCATTATTTATAAATTGTATATAACCCATACCGCCTTGCCCTTCATCTTTTGCCCAATTATTAAGTTTATCAAAAAAAGTTCTTGGTTGATCTTTTGTATCTGGTGCTGGGATTGCAATAACAATTGATCCTTTTTTTATATTGTCAGAAAATAATTTAAAAGATGAGTCTTTAAAAATATCTGTAACATTTGATAAAATTAAAGGATTACGTAAATCAGGTTTATCATTTCCATACTTTTTTACACATTCATCATATGGTATTTTTTTAAATGGCGGCTTAGATATTAAAAAATCTTTTGATAGTTTTGAAAATACATCAAATAAAACTGGTTCTAAAGCATTAAAAACATCTTCTTGTGTTGCAAATGACATTTCGTAGTCTAATTGATAAAATTCTCCTGGTGATCTATCTGCTCTACTATCTTCATCTCTAAAACATGGAGCTATCTGAAAATATTTATCAAAACCTGCAATCATTAAAAGTTGTTTGAATTGCTGCGGTGCTTGAGGTAATGCATAAAATTTTCCAGGATGAATCCTGCTTGGAACCAAATAATCTCTTGCCCCTTCAGGAGAACTTGCAGTTAATATTGGAGTTTGTATCTCAATAAAATTCTGGTCATTCATACCTTGTCTAATTAAAGAAATTACCTTATTACGTAATAAAATATTTTTTTGCATTTTAGACCTACGTAGATCTAAATATCTGTATTTTAAACGTGTATCTTCTCCATAATCTTTATCGGAATTTACTTCTAATGGAAGCGGTTTAGAGGGGGATTCATTTATATATTCATTAACTGTCAATTCAATTTCTCCAGTTGGAATTTTTTTATTTAATGTTTCATTCGATCTAGGTACAACTTTACCAATGACAGTTACAATACTTTCAGAGGTTGTTTTCTCAGCTATTGGAAAATATTTGCTTTTTTTATCAATTACAATTTGTGTTAATCCATAATGATCTCTTAAATCTATAAATAAAAGGTTTCCATGATCTCTTTTTCTATGAACCCAACCAGAAAGTTTTACTTCCTTGTTTTTATCATTCAATCTTAATTGACCACAATTATGAGTACGATATTGGTGCATTTTAATGACAGACTCTTATATTAATTCTTTAATAAAATTTAAATTTATTTTTTTTTTTGTTGTTAAAGATTCTTTATTTATTTTATCTACGATCAATTGTAAATTTGCAAATGAGCGTTCTGATCTACTAACAATAAATTTAATTATTTTTTTGTCTATTAAAATTTGTTTATCTGCAAATAATTTGACAAGTAAAAATGACAAAAATTCATCATCAGGTTGATTTATTAAAACACTAAATGTTGCCATAAGTCTTGATTTTAAATCTGGTAATTTCAAATTCCAAAATTTTGGGGGTCGAATATCTGTAAAAATAACATAACTTTTTTTTTCATCAATTAAGTTATAAAAGTGTAACAAATTTTTTTCTATATCTACTCTTTCCTTTAAATTAGCATTTTGAATTATTGAACTAATATTATCAATTATAAAGTATTTGTTCTTTAAAAAAATTTTATCTAAAGAGTTTTTTTTAAAATTCTTTATGTTCAAAACAGAAGCATTTGTTTTTTTTTGCCATATACTACCCAAATGTGATTTGCCTGAACCTTTTTCTCCAATAATAATTATTTTTCTATATTCCCAATTTGGCCAATTATTAATTAAATTAAAAGCTTTTTGGTTACATTTAGAAATTAGAAAATCATCAATATTATGAATTGATTTATTCTTCA
The DNA here is from genome assembly GCA_964396035.1 of uncultured Alphaproteobacteria bacterium. Lineage (GTDB taxonomy): Bacteria > Pseudomonadota > Alphaproteobacteria > CAYNCC01. The sequence continues at coordinate 9,861 of CAYNCC010000024.1, read as the reverse complement.
AATTTAAAAAAAATTGATCGTTTTTATTTATGTTAAACATTATTATTTTAAGTAATTTCTTGATACCATCTGATAATATATAAAATACCTGATATTAAAGTTATACAAACAGTAAATAAACCAAAATACTTTATTATTTTTTCAAGATCATATAAATAAGCATAATTAAATAATAGCATTCCTGCATATAATGATTGGGAAAAAAAAGTTAATTTTCCAATTTTTAATGGTGTAAGATTGATTTTTTTCTTAAAAAGTAATGAAAGAACAGTTCCAATTAAAATAAATAAATCTCTCAAAAGAATAATCATGACTATTGGAGTAGCTAATAAATTAACAAAATTTAAAGTTATAAAAACGGAAAATATTAATAATTTATCTGAAAGAGGATCAATTATTTTGCCAAATTCACTAACTAAATTTAATTTTCTAGCTAAAAAACCATCGATCAAATCAGTAAACACAGCGTAGATAAAAACCCAAAATGCTATTTGTAGATTATTTTCTAAAACCATCCATAAAATAACAGGAGCTGATAATAATCTAGAAAAAGAAATTGTATTTACAATATTGATTTTTATCATTTATTAAGTGTTACGCTCTTTTCATTAATATTAAATTCAAGATCAGATTGTTTCAAAGCAACTTTTAATTGGTTGTAATTTCCTGAAAATAAAAGATAAATTTCCACAAAATCTTTAGAAAACTTTTCTATTTTATAATTAGTAACAATAGGAATGCTTTTCACCAAATCACGTATCTCAACCCACTCTTTTAAATTATCATAATGTATTTTTAATTTAACGTTATTTGTCGAAGTGCTAAGTACGTTTTCAACTTTCCATTGATTATTTACAAAATTTTCAACTTTTAACTTAGCTTGTGTTAATAAATTATCAGAATATTCCTCAATGTTTGTTTCTATAATATCTTCAAAATTATTTGTTTTATCACCATCAAAACGGTGAATCGACAAATCAAGCATTAAAATTACTTTGGATTTGTCTCTATTATATTTCTTTTTTAATATAGCTAATAAAATACCATTAGAATTATGGGAATCGGCAATCTTCTTTAGATTCTTCAAATTCTTTTTTAATGCTTGATTTGGATTTATATATATAAAATCACTAAACCTTCCTTCAGAAGCTCTAATAGGTATTAAACCTGTGTCGTTTGCTGTTTCTGACCATAAATCCTTCCAAATATTTTTATCATCCCACAAATAAGTCACGCCACCAAATTTATAAATAGGTAAAATTAAAAGAGGTTTACTTTTAGTAATAGAAAATCTTATATTGCTTTTTTTAAGAAAAATTAAAATTTTATCTTTCTTAAATTTAACTATTATAGATCCTATATAACTAACAGAAGTAGTCTTTTCACTTTCAATTTCTATTTCTTGAACAAATTCTAATATTTTCTCAGTCTCAAGATTCTCTAAAATTTTTTCATACTCATTTTTGAGTAATATTTTATTCATTAATATATCAAAACCTTTTTCTTGAGCTTCTAATAATGCAATTTCTTTTGCTTTAACAGAGGAAGTGGAGCTAATATTTACTAAAATATTTTTTACAGTAAAAACCTCATCATTAACTAAATCAGCAAATAAAGAATTTTGCTTAAAGAATAATAAAAAAAACAAAAAAATTGCGAAAAATCTTGTATGTCTGTATTTCATAGTAATATGATATCTTTTAAAATATATTTATATTCAAATATTAAATAAATGAAATCAAAAGTAAATAATTACAAAAATTCAGGAGTTAATATTAACGCTGGTAATTATTTTGTAAAAAAAATAAAAAAAAAAGTTTTATCAACTCATATCAATGGAACTGTTAATAATTTCGGTCTTTTTAGTGGTTTTTTTAATATTTCAAAATTAAATTATAAAAACCCAGTTTTAGTCAGTTCAGCCGATGGAGTAGGCACAAAAATTAAAATCGCACAAGAATTAAAGGTTTTTGATACTATTGGTATAGATCTCGTTGCAATGTGCATTAATGATATTTTAGTTCATGGAGCAAAACCTATATTCTTCTTAGATTATATCGCAGTTGATAAACTTAATGTAAAAAAAACAGAAAAAATAGTTAATGGTATTTGTATTGGATGTAAAGAATCTAATTGTTCTCTTCTTGGTGGAGAAACAGCAGAAATGCCTGGTCTTTATAAAAAAGATGATTTTGATTTAGCAGGTTTTGGGGTAGGTATAATTGAAGAAAAAGAAATAATTACAGGAAAAAATATTAAAAAAGGTGATGCTGTTATAGGTCTAAAATCTTCAGGTTTTCATTCAAATGGCTACTCATTAATTAGAAAAATTATTAAAAAAAAGAAAATAAGTTATAACATAAAAATCAATTCTAAAATCAATAATCTTGGAAAATACTTGTTAAGACCAACAAAGATATATTCAAAAATAATTTTAGAGTTAAAAAAGAAAAAATTGCTAAATGGAATATCTCATATTACTGGTGGAGGCATAGTTGATAATGTGCCAAGAATATTACCTAGCGGTTTGTCAGTTAATTTTGAAAATCATTCTTGGAAGTTACCAGATATTTTTCAATGGATTTCAAAAATTGGAGGAATTAACTTTGAGGAAATGTTAAAAGTTTTTAACTGTGGTATTGGAATGGTAATCTTCTGTAATAAAAAAAATGAATCTAAAATAAAAAAAATATTAAAAAAACAAAAAATGGATTATTTTGATTTAGGTAATGTCACAAAAAATAAAAAAAAAATAAATATAAAAAATTTAATTGAATCGTGGAAAAATTTAAAATAGTAATTCTTATTTCAGGTAGAGGTAGTAATTTAAATGCCATAGTAAAAAAATTTTCTAAAAAAAATTCATATGTGGAAGTTGTTGGTGTTATTTCAAATAAACCTTCTGCATCTGGTTTAAAAATTAAAGGAAAATTTCAAAAAAAAATAATAAATGAAAAGAATTTTAGTAAGAAGGACTTTGAAATTAAATTACAGGAATATTTAAAAAAACTAAATCCTGATTTAATTTGTCTTGCTGGTTTTATGAAGATTTTAAGTCCTTTTATAATAAATAAATGGAAAAATAAAATAGTTAATGTTCATCCCTCTTTATTACCTTCTTTTAAAGGACTAAACGCGCATAATAGAGTTATAAAACAGGGAATAAAAATTAGTGGCTGTTCAATACATTACGTGGATAATAGTTTGGATGGAGGGCCTGTCATAGCACAAGCTGCAATTGTAGTAGAATCAAATATAAATGAAAAAGAACTTTCTAAAAAAATTCTAAAATTGGAACATGATATTTATCCTAAAGTCATAGATTTAATTGCTAAAAAAAATATTTCTATTATTAATAATAAAGTTGTAGTAAAAACAAAAAAACATATTAATACATTTATAAAAAGTGTATAAAATGTTTGAATACAAAATAATTATTGGTAAATTCATATTATGGATAAAAATTTGAAAAGAGCTTATAGTAATTGGATAATCTTTTTAAAAGGAACAGCGCTTTTAGTCGCTGGTGTAGTTTTAATTTTATCCTTTATGGCATTATTTTTGCTATAAGCAATTATTCTTTAAAAAAGAAGTTAATTTCTTTTATTGCATTCTCTTTAGAATCAGAACCATGTACGGCGTTTTCTTGAATTGAAGTAGCAAATTCTTTTCTAATAGTATTTTCTTCTGCATCACTTGGATTTGTTGCACCCATAATCTTTCTATATAAATCTACTGCATTTTCACCCTCTAAAATTTGAACGATTATAGGACCTGAAGTCATAAAAATACATAATTCATCAAAAAATGGTTTATCTGAATGTATTGAATAAAATTTGGAAACTTCTTCGTTGCTAAGCAAAATTTCTTTTGTTTTTAAAATTTTTAAACCAGAGTCTTGAATTATTTTATTAATTGACCCAGCATTCCCAGCTTTAACAGCGTCTGGTTTTATAATTGATAAAGTTTGTTCAATGGACATTATTTCTTTTCAATATTTTTGAAAATATAGTCATTTATTAATCTTACGCCAAATCCTGTTCCACCTTTACTTGATAAAGGCAAATCTTTATTGATCCATGTAACTCCAGCAATATCTAAATGAGCCCACGCAACATCATCTTTTACAAATCTTTTTAAAAATTGAGCAGCTGTGATGCTTCCTGCTCCTCTCGTGCCTGTAATATTTTTTACATCAGCGATATCACAATCTAACAATAAATCATATTCTTTACCTAAAGGAAATTCCCAAACTTTTTCATCAGTATTTTCTCCAGATTTAATTAATTTATTTGATAAATCTTTAGAACTTGAAAAAAGACCAGCATAAAAATTACCTAGAGCAACTATTATCGCCCCAGTTAATGTAGCAAAATCAATTATTGTTTTAACTTTAAATTTTTCCTGACAATACCACAAAGCATCAGCTAAAACTAATCTTCCTTCTGCATCTGTATTAAGCACCTCAATTGTTTTACCAGACATTGATTTAACTATATCGCTTGGTCTTTGTGCATTAGAACTAACCATGTTTTCAACTAAACCTATGACGCCAACAACATTTGCTTTAGCTTTTCTAAGAGCAAGTGTTTTCATAACTCCTAGAACCAAAGCTGAGCCTCCCATATCCATTTTCATTTCTTCCATTCCTTCGGAAGGTTTTATTGATATACCGCCTGTATCAAAAGTCACTCCTTTTCCTACTAAACCTAAAGGAGGATCTTTGCTTAATGAATTGCCGTTCCATTCTAAAGTTACTAATCTTGAAGGATTAGCACTTCCCATTCCAACTCCCAATAAAGCGCCCATACCAAGTTTTTTCATTTGATTTTCATCTAAAATATTAACTTTAATATTTAATTTAGATAATTCTTTTGCTCTTTTAGCTAAATTTATAGGGTTAAGAATATTTGGAGGTTCGTGTAAAAGATCTCGGCTAAAAAAAACGCCTTCTGCAATTGCATTATATTGAACATAAAGTTTTTTTAATTTAACTGTATTTGAGGTTATAAATTCTAAGGAAGTTAAAGAATTGCGTTTTGTATCTTCTGATAAATTCTTTTTATATTTTTTAAAACTATAAGATCTTAAATTTAAACCTAAGGCTAGATTTAAAATTATATTATCATAACTAATATGTAGATTTTTTATTGGTTTAAGTGAAAGTGAAATTCTGCCATAACCAAGATTTTCTAAAAAAGAATATAAATAACCGCCAAGATATTGGCAATTATAATCTGTTAAATCTTTTTTTGATCCAATACCAATTGCAATACAGTTTGTAATATTTTGACCGTTAGGTATTTCAAAATGGCAAATCTTACCGAAATCGCCATTAAAGTTTCTTCTTTCAAGGTTAGTTTCTACAAATTTATTTATTTTTTTATCTAATGAAAAAGCAAGATTTTTTGTATTTTTTTTACTATTATCTATAAAAAAAATATCAAATGTATTTATATCTTTTTTTTTATTGTAAAAATTTACATTCATAAAATTACAATTTAATATAGTTCTTATGAAAATTATATCCAATTATATTTTTAAACAAATAGCATCAAGTTTTTTGTATATAACATTCTTTTTAATTATTTTAATGTGGTTAATAATTTCTTTAAGATTTATTGAATATGTGACAAGTAACGGGCTAGGTCTTATGGATTTTATATTAATGACATCTTTACTTTTGCCTACACTTGTCCCTTTTCTTACACCACTTACATTAGCACTAGCTTGTACTTTTACTTATCATAAGTTATCAAATGATAATGAACTAACTGTTATAAAATCGTCTGGAATAAGTAAATTTCATATATTTAAACCAGCTATATTAATGGCAATTCTTATCACAATATTAAATATTTTTCTTAATCTCTACTTAGGACCATTAAGTAAAGAAACCTTTAAAGAAAATCAAAAAAATTTAAGAGAAGATATAGCAAGAATTGCATTTAAAGAAGGCTCTTTTTCGAAAATTTTTGAAGATATTACTATTTATGTTGAACAAATTATTGATAAAAATAATTTTTCTAAAATTTTTGTTTACGATCAAAGAAATAAGAAAAATCCTTCTACTTATATCGCAGACCAAGCTGAATTAATCCAAGATCAAAATACAAATAAAGTAATATTAAAGGATGGTAATAGACAATTTATAAACCAAAAAGATTCTCAACTCAATATCATTTCTTTTGATAAATATGAAATAGATCTTGATTTGTTAATGCCGAAAAAAAAAGAAGATAGAATAAAAGAGCCTGAAGAAATGTATTTAAATGAACTTTGGGATAACAAACATACAACTAGTGGAAAATACGATGATAACCAAATTAAATCTTTGAGAATAGAAGGTCATAAAAGAATAATAAATCCTATATATTGTTTAATTTTTACTTTAATTGCTTTAACCATTCTTTTGTCTGATAAATTTATTTTAATTTCTACTCCAAAAAAAATATCGTTAATATTAATTTCAATATTTGTTATTGAATTATTTTACTTGGGACTACCAAATTATTTAGTCAAAAATATCCAACTAATTTCTTTGATATATTTAATTACTACTTTTTTAATCTATCTATTATTTTTGTTTAATTTAAATAAAAAATATCAGGTCTGATAATCTATGAACATTTTTTTTGAATATATATTTATAAAGAAAATAGATCTCTATCTTTTAAAAAAGTTTACACATAATTTTTTTATGTTTTTCTTTATTATTTTATCTGCTTTATTTTTAATTGAATTTGTTGAATTATTAAGAAGAACTGCTGAGAATCCTAATGTAAATTCACATTATTACGTATTATATCTAGCATTCTTAAAAATATCAGGGAGTGTAATTTATATTATTCCAGTTCTAATTTATTTTACAACTATGTACTCATGTTGGCGCCTTAACAGAAGTAGAGAAATGGTTATAATTCAAAATTCCGGCATGAGTTCTTATAGAATTCTTTATCCTTTTATTCTTTTTTCATTAATTTTATCTGTATTTTATTTATTTATTTTAAATCCCTTTTTATCTCATGGAACAAATATATATGAAAAAATAGATCAACAACTTTTTAGAGGTGAACTAAGTGAATCTACTTTAAATAAATCTGGCGTATGGTTAAGACAAGGTTCTGATCAAAATAAAATTGTAATTAGAGCTTCAAATTATATTTCCGATGTTAGTGTATTTGAGGATGTAACTTTTTATATTTTCACAAAAAAAAATAATTTTGTTGAAAGAATTGATACAGAAATAGCAATACTTAAAGAAAATTATTGGCAAATGACAAATGTAACTATAAACAGACCAAATAAAAGAGTGGTTAAAATAGAAGAATATACTTTAACAACAAATTTATCAGTTAGAAAAATTGAGAATAGTTTCTTAGATCCTAGAAGCATGTCTATTTGGAAATTACCAAGTTTCATTAAATTATTGAAGCAATCAGGTTTCTCATCTACAAAACATGAAATTTATTTATATAAAACATGTATTTTGCCTATTTTTTTAATTGGTTTAGTCCTTTTAGGAGGTCCTTTTACTATGAAATTTACAAAAACTATAGGTAAAAGCGCATATTTAATACTAATAGGCTCATTTTTAGGTTTCTTGATATATGCTTTATCTGAGTATATATATAATCTTGGTATCGCAAATAAATTGCCCGCATGGCTTGCATCTATGGCACCTTCCTTTATAACTATAATGATGGGTGTGTATTTTGTTATTTATTTTGAGAATGAGAATTAAAAATACAATTTTATTAATAACTACTTTAATTTTTTTTTTAGTAATATCTTATAGTTCTTTTGGAGATAATAAAAGAGATGACCAACCTTTTATACTTAATGCTAATAAAATAATAAATAAGAAAGAACAGTCTCTAATAATTGCTGAAGGTAATGTAGAAATTATACAAGGTAAAGAGGTTCTAAGAGCTGATTATCTTGAATTTGATAGAAAAACAGATAAGGCGATAGCAAAAGGAAATGTAAGTATTTTAGATGAAAATGGCGTTATATATTTTGCAGATTATGCAGAAATTGATAAAGGATTTCAAAATGGTTTAACAAAAAATATTTCTATTTTGTTTCCTGATAATTCAAGACTCGCAGCAACAAAAGGTAAAAGATTTAAAGGTCAGATATCAAAATTAAAAAAAGCATTATATTCAGCTTGTGATTGTGAAGACCCAAATAAAAAGCCAACATGGCAAATTAAGGCAAAGGAAGTAACACATGATAGTAATAGAAAAAAAATTACATATAAAAATGCTTTTCTTGAATTTTTAGGTTTTCCAGTTGCTTACGCCCCATATTATTCGCATCCAGATCCTAGTGTAAAAAGACAAAGTGGTTTTTTGTTTCCAAAATATTCTAACAATTCTGAGTTAGGAACTGTTTCTAGTACACCTTATTATTTTGCTTTATCGCCTCATAAAGATCTTACAATTGAACCAATTTATGTAAGCAAGCAACGCCCAGTACTTTTCGCACAATATAGGCAAAACTTTCTTAATGGAGAATTGTCTTTTGAAGGAAGTTTTACAAACGCAGATAAAAGAACTAGAAGTGCAACATATTCAAATAAGAATAGAGGACATTTTTTTTTAACAGGAAACTTTGATCATAATGATTTTTGGAGATATGGTTTTAATATTAAAAGAGCAACAGATGATACTTATATATCCCGTTATATGTTTGAAGGAGGTGCTGATAGACTTAATTCAAATTTTTATGTTGAAGGATTTGATGAAAGAAGTTATTTCTTTGCTACAGGTATAGCAACTCAAAATCAATCAAGTGCATATGAAAGTAGAAAAACACCTTTAATATTACCTTCTATAAATCACAATTATAGAGGTAATAAAACACAAATTGGTTATATAAGTTTAGATTCAAATTTTTCATCACTAACAAGAAGAGAAGGTGCTGATATAAGAAAAATTTCTTTTGAACCTTCAATCTTATATCCTTTTAAAGATAAATTTGGTAATAGATTTTCAATTAAAGCAGAAACATCTATATCTGGTTATATGTTAAGTCATGTATCTAGAACTGGAAGCCCTGATTACAAAGGTTATAAATACAGAGTGCATCCTCAGTTTCTAGTAAATTGGGATCTTCCTTTACAAAAAAATAAAAATAATAACAACTACTTTTTAAAACCAATGGCAGCATTAGTGCTAGCTCCAAATAGAGGTGATGATAGTCTTATTCCTAATGAGGATAGTCAAAGTTTTTCATTTGATGAAACTGATCTTTTTAATGCGAGTTTATACCCGGGTAATGATAAATTAGAAAAATCAAATCAAAGAATTGATTATGGCTTAAATTTCAAAGTAGACTCAAAAAAAACAAAATTAAACACAGATTTTTTTGTTGGTCAAAGTGTAAGACTAAGAAAAAATAATAATTTTTCTTCTCAATCTGGTTTAAGTAATAGATGGTCAGACATTGTAGGAAAAGTAGGATTTGGTTATGGAGAAAAAATAAACTTATCTTATAGTTTTTTATTTAATAAAGATAGATTAAATACAAGAAGAAGTGAAATAACCTTATCAACACAAATTTATAATAACAAAATAAATATTGGCTATTTGTATCTTGAACCTACATCTGGAATTACAGATGAAAGAAATGAGTTTAGATTTTCTACTATACAAACAATTAATGACAACTATTCATTAAGGTATTCAATACGAGAAGATTTATCGAAAGCAGGGGGGATGTTAGGACAAAGTTTAGCACTTAAATTTAACAATGAATGTTTTACAACTGAATTATCATTAAATAGATCTTATTATTTAGATAGAGAAATTAAACCTAATGATACCTTTATGATTACTTTTACGTTTAAAACCCTTG
>CAYNCC010000023.1:0-12844 GCA_964396035.1 uncultured Alphaproteobacteria bacterium | reverse complement strand
ATATCTTTTGATATTATTATATCTTCAATATCACCAGTAGAAATAAGTTTTATTTTAGAAAAATTTTTACAATGTGTAGGTGTGTTATTAAAATTTTTAATAAATTTTAATCTTTCTAAATAAATTTTAATACCATTGCTTACAATTTTTTCCTCAATCTTTTTTAACCATAAATCTTTTTCAACATCTTTTCCCTCTTCATAAAAATAATCATTTTTTGACATATCTTTTAAAATTTTATTTCTTTCTTTTAAATTCTTATCATAATTTCTTACAATCATAAGATAATCAGGTTGTAGATTAAAAATGAGGCGATCAATAAACTTTCTTCTCATTGATGGGGTTGTACGAAAAAAAACATCCATTTCTGGAATTAACCAAATAAGTGAAACGGCATTAAGTAATTCACTTTGGTTTTTTATTTTTTTTTTATCTATTTTAACAACTTTTTTATTAAAATTTGATTTGTTTAATTCCTTTGTATAAAACTCAACAGAAACATTATGACTTTTGTTATTTTTTTTAATTTCCGACTGAATTAGCCAATAATTTGACTTTATATTTTTATTTAAAATATCTAAAAAATCTGAATTTCTAAAACCTCTTCCTGGTGATAGAAAAGATATGGCTTCAAACAAATTTGTTTTTCCAGTGCCATTCTTTCCAGTTAAAATAATAAAATTTTTTTTGGTTATATTAATTTTTAACTTTTTATATGATCTAAAATTTTCTAGATAAATAGATCTTAAATGCATAAATGCCTATACCCTCATTGGCATTAAAACATATAGAGTTTCAGATTTTAATCCATCTTTAATAATAGTAGGCGCGGTAGAATCAGAAAATAATATTGTAATTTCTTTATCAGTAAATTGATTAATTATTTCTTTTAAATAATTTCCGTTAAAACCAATGTCTAAACTAGGACCATTATAATTAATCTCAATTTCTTCTATGCCACTACCACCTTGTTCCAAATTACTAGCAGAAATTGTTATTGTATTTTTATTCAGATTTAATTTTATAGCTTTTGATTTCTCTGAAGAAATGGTTGAAATTCTATTAATTATTTCCAAAAAATCTTTTCTATTTACTGAAAATGAATTTTTTGTATCTCTTGGAATGACTTTCTCATAATCAGGAAATTTACCATCAATTAATTTAGATACTAAAACCGTTTCATTAAAAGAAAATCTAATTTTTCTTTCTGATAAATCAACTTTGACATCGCCTTTAACTTCATCTAAAAGTTTTCTTAACTCAAAAATTAATTTTCTTGGAATAATAACTCCAAACATAGCATTATTTTGAGCAGGTGAGTTTATTTGAAATTGTGCAAGTCTATGACCATCTGTTGCTATAGTTCTTAAATAAGATTTATTATTAACTTTTACTATATGAAAAAAAATTCCATTCAAATAATATCTTGTTTCTTCAGTTGATATTGCAAAATAAGTTTTGTCTATCATTTCTTTTAATACATCAGAATTTAATGAGAAGCTATTACTAAAATTTTCAGTTGTTAGTATCGGAAAATCCTCTTTAGGTAAGCATTTAAAAGTAAATTTAGATTTAAAAGAGTTTAAAAATAATTGTTTTGTATTTTTGTCATAACTTAATTCTATATCTTTATCATCTGAAAGTTCTTTTATAACATTATATAAAATATGTGCAGGCACACTAGTTCCACCATCTGATTCTATATTTTTAACTTTAACTTTGTCAGAAATAGTTATATCCATATCGGTTGCTGATAAATGCAATCTTCCTTGCTTTGCTTCTAAAAGAACATTAGACAAAATCTGAATTGTTGTTTTGTTTTCAACAATATTTTGAACAAAGGCTAAAGACTTTATAAAATCTGGTTTTGATATAGTTAACTTCATTTAAGTGCTAGATTAAATTATATATATATATTTTTATAATTAAATTGAAATTTATTCGTTTCTAACTCTGAAGAGATCTTGTTAAAATTTCAATATCTTCTGAAAAATTTGAATCATTCTTTTTTAATTCTTGAACTTTTCTAATAGCATGAATCACTGTTGTATGATCTCTTCCGCCAAACTTTCTTCCTATTTCAGGTAAGGATCTTGTTGTTAAATTTTTTGCAAGATACATGGCAATTTGTCTGGGTCTTGTAATTATTCTTGATCTTCTTGCTGAATGCATATCAGATATTTTTATATTGAAATATTCAGCCACTTTTTTTTGTATTTGGTCAATGGTTGCTCTTCTATCACTTGCTCTTAATAAATCTTGAAGTAAATCTTGGGCTATTTCCAAATCAATTGGTCTTCCTACTAATGTCACATGAGCAGCTAATCGCGTTAAAGCACCCTCAAGTTCTCTAACATTTGAAGTAATTTTATGTGCTAAAAATTCAGCAACATCTTTTGGAAGATTAATATTATATTTATCTATTTTTGCCTCAATTATACTTAATCTTAATTCATATGTTGTTGGGTGTATATCGGCAACTAACCCCCATCCTAATCTGGATCTTAAACGTTCTTCAAGACCTTCTAGATCAGATGGTGACTTATCTGCAGATACTACGATTTGTCTATTTTGATCAGCTAAAGCATTAAAAGTATGAAAGAATTCTTCTTGCGTTGTTTCTTTACCAATAATAAATTGAACATCGTCGATCATTAATAGGTCAACAGATCTAAATTGATCCTTAAAAGCCACTGTGTTTTTAAATCTTAGTGCTTTTATAAATTCATACATAAATTTTTCAGCAGATAAGTATAAAATTTTTAAAGCTGGGTTTCTTTTTTTCTTTTCCCATGCTATTGCGTGCATTAAATGTGTTTTACCTAAGCCAACGCCTCCATAAAGAAATAAAGGGTTGAAAGCAACATTTTCTGATTCTGCTACTCTTCTACAGGCAGAAAAAGCTAACTCGTTTGGTTTTCCTACAATAAAATCTTTAAATATGAATCTTGGATCTAAATTATTTAATAAATCTGTTTTATTGTTTTTTTCTATATTTTGTTGGTTGTTTTTTGATTTATTTTGATTTTCTAATGTATTATTTGTTTGTTCATTAACCATAATTGAAATATCTTTTGCCGACTTATCAAATTCTCTCCAAGTATTTAATACTTTTTTGCCATAATGACTAGAAATCCAATCACACATAAACTTTGTAGGTGCGTTTAAAATAAGAACGTTATTTTTAATTGAGTTGAAGCTTAATAATTTAAGCCAATTGGTATATTCTTGTTGGCCATAAATTTTTTTTAATTTTATCTTTGTATTTGACCAAACAAAATCAATTGTTTTTGAAGAATAAGTTTCCTCATTAGTTTTTTTATTCATTTTTCACCCTAGGACAATTAAAACAATCCTTTTTGATTAACAAGATATTCAAAAGATCTCTCCCAACACTTAAAACTCATTATATTTTAAAAGAAATAATAAATTAAATTAAAAGATTGCTTTGCACATAGAATCAATATTCATAGTTGCTAATTTGCAACAAAAGAAAATTGCAATTTTTTATGCTTTAATGGCTTTTATTCTCTTATTTAGACCAGAAATCTTCCTAGAAGCTGTATTTTTATGAACAATTCCTTTGTTTGTTGCTTTCATTATGATTTTTTGACAAATTTTAAGTAGATCTGAAGATTTTTTTTTATCTTTTCTATTTAAGGCATTCTCTAGATCCTTAATACTCTTTTTTATTTTAGTAGTTAAAATTTTATTGTTAGCCTTTTTCTTTTTCTCTTGTCTAACTCTTTTTTTTGCAGATTTTGTTATTGGCATTTTTTTTAAATCTAATTAAATAATTTAATTTGTCATTTATAAACAAAATACAAAATTAATCTATCTTTTTTTTAATTTTGACAACTACTGCAATAAAATGTTGATCTTCCAGCTATTTTTATTCTTTTAATTTTATTATAACAGTTTGATTTTAAGCAGGTATTTCCTTCTCTGCCATAAACTGAAAAATTATTCTGAAAAGTTCCAAGTTCACCACTAGGTAATTTAAAACTGTCAATAGATGAACCTTTAGATTTTATAGCCCTTTTTAATATTTTTTTTATACTTTTACACAAAATAGTTATTTTCTTCTTTTTTATTTTATTTGATGTCGTTTGAGGGAGTATTCCTGAATCAAAAAGACTCTCGCATGCATAAATATTTCCTATACCTGATATTAATTTTTGATTTAAAAGAACATTCTTTATAGGCGCACTACTTTTCTTTAGAATTTTTTCTAAAAATAATGGAGAAAAATTCTTACTTAGGGGTTCTGCACCTAAATGTTTTAAAAATTTATTATTTTGTAAATTAGTTTGTAAATCAACAGCAATAAACCCAAATTTTCTAACATCATTAAATACTATGTCGCAACCTTTTTTTATTCTCAAAACAATATGATCGTGTTTGTTTCGTGGTTCATTAAAACTCCTTGATAGTAAGCGACCAGTCATACCTAAATGGATTATTATTGAATAAAAGTTATTAAGTTTAATTATTATATATTTTGCCTTTCTTGTAATATTTGTAATCTTTTTTCCTTCAAGTTTTTTTAATTTTGCTTCCTCTAATGGAATTCTCAAAAATTTAGTATAAATTAGTACTTTGTCTATAAATTTATTTATGATTAATGATTTTAATTCTTTTTTTGTTGTTTCAACTTCTGGTAGTTCTGGCATGAAATAACTTTATAAAGTTTATTATATATTAATATATATGGAAAAAATCTTTTCAAAAAAAAAGTTTGTTAAAAAGATATTTAATGAAGTAGCAAATAAATATGACGTTATGAATGATTTAATGAGTTTTGGATTACATCACGTTTGGAAGAAAAAATTTATTAATGAAATAAAAATAAACAAAAAAAATAAAATTTTAGATATTGGAAGTGGCACAGGAGATATTTTTAATCAAATATTGAATGAAAATATTATAAACCAAACTAATCAGATTATTTTATCGGATCCAAGTATAAATATGATAAAAGTAGGGAAAAAAAAAATTAACAAAAAAATTAATTGGATAGCAACTTATGCAGAAAATTTACCATTTAAAAATAATGAATTTGACCTTATCACGATGTCTTTCAGTTTAAGAAACGTTTATGACCTTAAAAAAAGTCTCAAAGAAATTCATAGAGTATTAAAAAACGGAGGGCAATTTCTTTGTTTAGAATTTGGAAAAATTAATAATCCAGAAATTAATCAAATTTATAAAATTTATACTGAATCTTTTATTCCAAAATTAGGAAAATTAATAGCAAATAATGAAGAGGCATATGCATATCTAATCGAAAGCATAAAAAAATTTCCGAATCAGGAAACTTTATGTAAAATCCTAAAAAATAATAAAATCAAAAATATAAATTATTCCAATCTCTCATTTTGATTAATAATAATATAATAATATTATAAATAAAATAAATTAAATATTTTTTTTTTTTTTTTATTGATATAATTTACATATTTATTTAGTAAATTAAATATAAAAAGAAAAATTTTATTTATCATAAGCGGAAGTATTTCAGCATATAAAACACTGGATTTACTAAGAAAATTTAAAGATGAAAATTTTGACATCGAGGTTATTTTAACTAAATCAGGAAGTCAATTTGTTACTTCGTTATCAATTTCTTCACTTATTAATAAAAGAGTTCATACAAATGCTTTTACAAAAGAAAAAGATGCTGCAAGTTACATGGATCATATTAATCTTTCACGTAAAAGTGATTTAGTTGTTGTATGTCCAGCAAGCGCAAATATTATTGCTAAATTAGCAAATGGATATGCTGATGATTTAGCTTCAACAACTTTGGCTGCGTCTAATAAAAAAATTTTTCTAGTGCCTGCTATGAACAAACAAATGTGGGCAAACCAAGCTAATACAGAAAATATTAAAAAACTTAAGAAAAGAAAAATAAGCATTATAGGGCCAATAAAAGGAAACCTAGCTTGTGGAGAATTTGGTTTAGGTAGAATGATAAATATTGAAGAAATAGAAAAAAAAATTAAAAACTTTTTTAATAATAAAGAGAAATTATTAGGAAAAAAAATACTTATTACAGCAGGGCCAACAATAGAGCAAATAGATCCCGTAAGATTTATTAGTAACTTTTCTTCAGGAAAACAAGGTTTCGAAATTGCAGAATCTGCTAATTTATTTGGCGCAGAAACAATTTTAATTACTGGTCCAACGAAAGAATCTCCACCAGAAGTTGCTAAACTAATAAAAGTTGAAACTGCAGATGAAATGTATAATAAAAGTTTATTAATTTGCAAAAAATATAGCCCAATAGATGCAGCAGTATTTTCAGCAGCAGTAGCAGATTGGAAATTTCTAAAATCTGAAACTAAATATAAAAAAAACATAAACCTTTTCAAAAAGTTAAAAGTAAAGAGAAATAAAGATATATTAGCTACAATTTCTAATTTAAAAAAATTTAGACCAAAAATTGTTTGTGGTTTTTCAGCTGAAACAAACAATTTAATTTATAATTCCAGAAAAAAACTTCTAGAAAAAAAATGTGATTTAATTTTTGCTAATAAAATTACAAAAGATTTTAATCCAATGAATAGTAATTTTAATAAACTATCATTAATTGGGCAAAATAGAGAAGAAAACTGGGGAAAAATGTCGAAACAAAAGATTGGAAAGAAAATTGTAGAAGAAATTGTAAATTATTTAAATTAAAAAATTTTTAAATTGATTAATATTGAAATAGAAAAACTAAAACATGCTGAAGATATTCCTTTGCCAAGCTATTCTTCAGATAATTGTTCAGGTTTAGATCTGTGTGCTGCAATAAAAAAAAATGAAAATATAAAATCTGGTCAAATTAAAACAATTCCTACAGGAATAAAGATATCATTAAAAAAAAATTTGGAAGCTCAAGTTAGGCCACGTTCTGGGCTTGCAAAAGATTTTGGTGTTACAGTTTTAAATTCTCCAGGAACAATTGATTCAGATTATAGAGGCGAAATTAAAATAATTCTAATTAATCATGGTAAAAAAGACTTCATAGTAAAAAAAGCAATGAGAATAGCTCAATTAGTAATAGCAAAAATTGAAAGAATTGAATGGATTGAAAAAAAAAGATTAACAACAAGTACAAAAAGAAATGAATCTGGATTTGGTTCTACAGGATTATAAATATTATGATTTTTGATAAAAAATTTTTATATGCTTTGGAAGCTACTTTGGATATTGCTATAAATTCAAAAGGTAATCCTATCCAAAGTCATGAAATTACTAAAAGACAAGGAATTCCAAAAAGATATTTGGAAAATATTTTACAAAAATTAGTGCAAGAAAATATATTAAAAGGAACAAGAGGCCCAAAGGGCGGGTATAGTTTAGCAAAAGAGAAGAGAAATGTTTCTTTAGTTGAAATATATAATGTTATTTTAGCTATAGATAAAAAAAAACCACCAGCTATACAAACAGAAATAAAAAAAAAAATAATAACGCCTATAATATCAAATGTATCAGAAGATATTGTAAATTACCTTAAATCTATAACGCTGGATGATTTGTACAGAAAAATAAAAAATATTGGAATTAAATCTAACACAAAAAAGAAAATTGATTTTTCTATATAAAAAGAATGAAAACGTTTAGAAATAAAATTTATGATAGTATTTTAGACACAATTGGGAACACCCCAATGGTCAGAATTCCAAGAATATCTAAAAAATATAACTGTTTAGGAGATTTAATTTGTAAGCTTGAATTTTTTAATCCTACATCTTCAGTTAAAGATCGTATCGGACTAGCAATGATTGAAGCAGCTGAAAAAAAAGGATTAATTAACAAAAATACTACAATAATTGAACCTACTTCTGGAAATACAGGTATAGGGTTAGCATTTGTATGTGCTGCTAAAGGATATAATTTAATTTTAACTATGCCAGAATCTATGTCTATTGAAAGAAGAAAAATGTTAATTCTTTTAGGCGCTAAATTATTTTTAACTCCTGCAAAAAAAGGTATGAAAGGAGCTATTTTAAAAGCTAAAGAAATTTTAAAGAAAACTAAATTTGCATATATGCCTCAACAATTTGATAATTTAGCCAATCCTATGATACATAAACAAACAACAGCAATTGAAATTTTAAATGATACTAATGGAAAATTAGATGCGGTAGTTATGGGTGTTGGTACTGGAGGTACAATAACTGGCGTTGGAGAAATTTTAAAAAAAAAAAATAGTAAAATAAAAATTATAGCTGTTGAACCAGAAGATAGCCCTATATTATCTGGTGGAATAGCAGGACCTCATAGAATTCAGGGTATAGGTGCTGGATTTGTTCCTAAAGTTTTAGAAAAAAAATGGATTGATGAAATAATACAAATTGCAAATGAAACGGCCTTTCATATGGCTAAAGTAGCAGCAAAAACTGAGGGTTTGCCAGTTGGTATATCTTCAGGAGCAGCTTTAGCAGCGGGTATTGAAGTTGCTCAAAGAAAAGAAATGAAAAATAAGAAAATTGTAGTAATTATACCATCTTTTGCTGAAAGATATTTATCAACTCAATTATTTAGTTAAAATTAGTTTAATTTGCCAAAATTATCAGAAAAACAAATTCAAAGGTATTCACATCAAATCATTTTAAATGAGATTGGAATTAAAGGACAGGAAAAATTATTAAATACAAAAGTTTTAATAGTGGGTGCAGGAGGATTAGGATCGCCAGCTGCTATATATCTTGCAGCTGCAGGTATCGGAACATTAGGAATAATTGATTTTGATAAAATAGAACTATCAAATCTTCAAAGACAAATTCTTTTTGATCAAGATAATATAAATAAATCAAAAGCTGAAATACTTAAAAAAAAAATTAAAAAAATAAATTCAAATAAAAAAATTAATATTTATAAAAAAGAAATTTCAGAAAATAATGCAAATAAAATCATAAAAAATTATGATGTTGTAGTTGATGGTAGTGATAATTTTAAAACAAAATATTTGCTTAATGACATTTGTTTAATAAATAAAAAAGTTCTTATTTCTGCTTCTTTAAATGGTTTTGAAGCTCAAATAACAACTTTTAAATCTTGGGTAAGATCTGTAAACAATCCGTGCTATAGGTGTATTTTTCCAGAAACTAATAATAATTCTAATATGTCAAATTGCGAGGAATCGGGAATTATAGGTGGTTTAGCTGGTTCTATAGGTTGCTTACAATCAGTAGAAGTAATAAAAGAAATTTTAAATATTGGAGAAAGTTTAAGTGGAAAATTATGTATAATAAATTTATTAAATGGAAGTTTTAAAAAATTAAAAATAAAAAAAAATAAAAAATGTATTTGTTGACAAAAAAAATAATTATTTTATTTTCACTCTTTCTATTTACTTTTAATGCACATTCATTAATTTATCCAATTCCTCCTAAATATGCATCTATAAAGAAAGATAAAGCTTACTTAAGATATAACGCAAGTTTTCAGGCACCAATTTCGCACATTTATAGTAAAAAAGGTTTGCCTATTTTAATTATAAATGAACATGATAATTGGAAAAAAATTAAAGACAGTGATGGGATAGAAGGATGGATGCACCAAAGCATGATATCAAATAGAAAAACATTTATTAATATAAAAAAACAAGATTTAATAAAATTTCTAGATGAAAAAAATTTAATTATTGCAATTGTAAATCCTCAGGTAGTGGGAAAAATAATTAGGTGTAAAAAGATATATTGCCAAGTTAAAGTTAATAAATATAAAGGATGGTTAAAAAAAGAATTTCTTTGGGGAATAAAAAAGGATTAATTTTTCTTAGTCAAATTTACAACTACATCTATACTTCCAATTTTCATACCATTAGGTAAATCTAAATCTGTTTTAATATCAATTTTTTTGTTTGGAATATCAATTAATTTATCAGTTATAGGATTATAAAAATGGTAATGATTATCCATATTTGTGCAAAAAATGGTCTTACCATTTTTAACAGAAAATTTTTTTAACATTTTTTTGTCTACAAAACTATGCAATGTATTGTAAATAGTAGCTAAAGAAATCTTTTTTTTTGATTTAATTTTTTCGTATAAATCTTCTGCTGTGAAATGTTTATTTTGCCCATCAAAAAGAAATTTTGCGACAACATGTCTTTGATTTGTAGGTTTTAGATTATTTTTTTTTAAAAAACTAATAAATTTATTATTATTCATATTTTTGCACCTAATATAATTATGATTACAAAAAGTGTGTTTTCAAGCCTTTTTAGGTGGTTTTACCATGCCAATTAAATTATATCCTGCATCTACATAGTGTATTGATCCTGTAACGCCGCTGGAATTAGAACTTAAAAGATAGTTGCTTGCTCCTGCTAAATCTTTAAAAGAAATATTTTTATTTAAAGGATTATTTTTTTGTGTCCAATTATATATATACCTTGCATCCTTTATTCCTGCACCTGATAAAGTTCTCATTGGACCTAATGAAATAGCATTTACTCTAATATTATTGTCTCCTAAATCAACTGCCAGATATTTAACGCTTGCTTCAAGAGCAGCCTTTGCTACGCCCATAACATTGTAATTAGGAATAACTTTTTGTGATCCAAAATATGTTAAGGTTAGTAAAGAACCATCCTTGTTAATTATTGGAACAAATTTCTTGGCAATTTCTGTAAATGAATAACATGAAATCATCATAGTGTTTGTAAAATTATTTTTAGAAGTTTGAAGATAATCCCCAGATAATTCTTTTTTATCAGAGTATGCAATTGAATGAACTATAAAATCTAAGGATCCCCAAGACTTTTTTAAATTCTCATAAAGTTTATCGATGTCTTCGCTCTTTGACACATCACATTTTACAATTTTATTTACTTCATATGGTTCTGATAATTTTTCCACTCTCTTTTTTAAAGTTTCATTTTGATATGTCAAACATAATTCAGCTCCATTCTTTAACAAATCTTCAGCAATTCCCCATGCACATGAATGATCATTTGCAATACCAAATACTATTCCTTTTTTTCCTTCAAAAAGTAAATCTTGTTTTTTATCTAAAGTATTTTTTTTGTTAAAATTATTATTCTGAATATCAAATTTTTTAAAAATTAAGGCTGCGTTAGTTCCTCCAAAACCAAAGCTATTACTTAAAACTGTATCAAATTTTATATCTTTTTTTGTTTCTAATACTATTGGCAATCCTTCAACTTCTGGATCTAAATTATATACATTGGAAGATTTGCTTATAAAATTATTATTCATCATTAATATTGAATAAATAGCTTCTTGTACACCAGTGCCTCCTAAAGAATGTCCTGTAAGTGATTTAGTAGAACTAAAAGAGGGCATGTCATCTTTAAACAATGTTTTCATTGCTTCAATTTCTTTTATATCTCCTACTGGGGTGCTTGTTCCATGGGTATTTATGTAATCTATTTTATCAGGAAGATTATTCATAGCTTGTTGCATACATCTTACTGCTCCTTCTCCTGAAGGTTGAACCATATCATGCCCATCTGAATTTGCGCCATAACCAACTATTTCTGCATAAATTTTTGCTGATCTCTTTAATGCATGATCTAGTTCTTCGAGAACAAGAACGCCTGCTCCTCCAGAAATTATAAACCCATCTCTATCTTTATCATATGCTCGTGAAGCTTTTTCTGGCTCAGAATTAAATTTGGAAGAAAGTGCGCCCATACCATCAAATAAAACAGATAAAGTTGAATCTAACTCTTCCCCTCCACCTGCAAAGATTATTTTTTGTTTGCCTAACTGTATTAACTCATATGCATTTCCTATACAATGAGCGCTAGTTGAACATGCAGAACTTATAGAATAATTAACACCCTTAATTTTAAAATATGTTGCTAGAGTAGCAGAGTTTGAACTACTCATAGCTCTTGGAACCATAAATGGTCCGACTTGTTTGGCTCCTTTTGTTTTTAAAGTTTCGGAAGCTTGAACAATATTTTTTGTTGACGGCCCACCCGAGCCCATTATTATACCTGTTTCCGGCTTTGATACTAAATCTTCAGATAATCTTGCATCTTTTATAGCATCTTCCATTGCGATATGATTATAAGCAGCATTGTCTCCCATAAATCGTAAAGCTCTTCTGTCAATTTTTTCTTCTAGATTAATATCGGGCTTGCCATAAACATGGCTTCTAAAACCTAATTCTTTGTATTCTTCGCTAAAAGTTATGCCGGATTTTGAATTATAAAGAGAATTTATTACATCTTTTGTAGTATTGCCGATGCACGAAACTATTCCTATTCCAGTTACAACAACTCTTGTCAATTGAAAAACCTATTTACTTTTCTTTTGATTGAAAAAGTCCTACTTTAAGATTTTTTGCACTATAAATTTCTTTGCCATCCACAGACATTATTCCATCAGCAACAGCAAGAGCAAGTCTTCTAATAATAATTTTTTTTATATCCAATTGGTATTTTACTTTTTTTGCAAATTTTAAAACTTCACCGGAAAATTTAACTTCTCCAACTCCTAAAGCTCTTCCTTTTCCAGGCGCTCCTATCCATCCAAGAAAGAAACCAACGAGTTGCCATAATGCATCTAGGCCTAAACAACCAGGCATTACTGGGTCTTTTTTAAAATGGCATTGAAAAAACCATAATTTAGGTTTTATATCAAGTTCTGCAATGATTTGTCCTTTATTATACAAACCCCCATTTTTTGTTATTTTTACTATTCTATCCATCATTAACATTGGAGGTAATGGTAGTTTTGCATTTCCTTCTCCAAATAGCTTGCCCTTAGCACATTCAACTAATTCTTTATAATTAAAACTGTTTTTTTCATTCATTTTTAAGCTCTATTAAAATTTTTTTCATTCTTTTGTTTTAATTCTTTCATACTTAATTTAA
>CAYNCC010000022.1:0-12873 GCA_964396035.1 uncultured Alphaproteobacteria bacterium | reverse complement strand
TTGGTATAAAAAATTATACAAATGCATGTAAATCAGACAAATATAAAAAAAATTTAAAGTATTTTTTCTGCACAACTCATCCTCACAATTTTTATATTCAATGGTTATTGGAAACAGGAATTCTGGGTTTAATAGGATTTATAACTTTATTATGTATTTGGTTTAAATATTTTATTAAAGATATAAGTAAAAATTTTAATCCATTAATTTATGCACCAATATTGACATTATTTGTTTTATTTTGGCCCATTATGTCTACAGGTAGTTTTTTTTCTAATAGAAATGCAACAATGAATTGGTTTATTATCGCTTTATGTTTAGCTATCGCTAATTTGAGAAATAAAAAAGTTTGATTTTTTTTTAATTGAAATTGTATTTTTAGAGTGTAAATATTTATGATCATGAAAATTTTAGTACCTGTTAAAAGAGTTGTGGATTATAACGTAAAAATTAAGGTCAAGAGTGACAACTCAGGAGTGGATTTAGAAAATGTCAAAATGTCAATGAATCCATTTGATGAAATTGCTGTTGAGGAAGCTGTTAGATTAAAAGAAAAAAAACTATGTAATGAAATTACAGTTATATCAATTGGATCTATAAAATCAGAAGAAACTTTAAGGACGGCATTAGCAATTGGGGCAGATAAAGGAATCCTAGTTGAAACTGATGAAGAAGTCCAACCGCTTGAAGTAGCAAAAATTTTAAAAGAAATTGTAAAAAAAAATAATCCAGATTTAGTATTAATGGGAAAACAAGCAATTGATGATGACTCTAATCAAACTGGTCAAATGTTATCTGCTTTACTTGGTTGGCCACAAGGAACATTTGCATCTAAATTAGAAATAAATGGAAAAAATTTAAATGTCACAAGAGAAATAGATGGAGGTTTAGAAACACTTGGTATGGAACTACCAGCCATTATTACAACTGATTTAAGGTTAAATGAACCAAGATATGCGTCCCTACCAAATATTATGAAAGCAAAACAAAAACCAATAGAAAAAATTACCCCTAAAGATTTAAATATAGAAATTAAAGAAAGGCTAAAAACTCTAGAGGTTAAAGAGCCTCAAAAGAAAGAGGCTGGCATAAAAGTTGATAGTGTTGAAGAACTTGTAAAAAAACTTCATGATGAGGAAAAGGTAATTTAAAATGAGTGTATTGGTTCTTATTGAACATAATAATCAAAATTTAAAAGCATCTTCTTTAAATACAATTACAGCGGCAAAAAAAATTGATAAATCTGTTCATGCGGTAATTTTAGGTGAAAATTGTTCAAAGGTTGCAGGCGAAGTAAGTAAATGCCAGGATGTAGAAGAAATTTTTTTAGCGGATAATAATATTTATAAAAATCATATAGCAGAAAATATTGCTCCAGTAATTGTTGAATTAGCAGATAAATATTCTCACATACTTGCGCCTTCATCAACTTTTGGAAAAAATATAATGCCAAGAATAGCCGCTTTATTAGATGTAGCGCAAATATCAGATATTATTTCAGTAGAAAGCAACGATACTTTTATAAGACCAATTTATGCTGGAAATGCTAATTTAAAAGTAAAATCAACTGACAGTAAAAAAATAATTACCGTAAGAACGACAAATTTCGAAGCAGCAAAATTAGATGGTGGAAATGCAAAAATTGAAAAAATTGAAAAAAAAGAAGATCCAGGATTATCTAAATTTGTTAAAAACGAACTTAATAAATCAGATAGACCAGAATTAACTGCAGCAGGTATTATTATTTCTGGAGGTAGAGGAATGGAAAGTGGAAAAAATTTTAGTTTGTTAGAAGAAGTTGCAGATAAATTAAAAGCTGCTATTGGTGCTTCAAGAGCGGCAGTTGATGCCGGATTTGTGCCAAATGACTACCAAGTCGGTCAAACTGGGAAGGTAGTTGCGCCAGAATTATATATTGCAGTTGGAATATCTGGGGCTATTCAGCATTTAGCTGGTATGAAAGATAGTAAAATTATTGTTGCTATTAATAAAGATGAGGAGGCTCCAATTTTTCAAGTTGCTGATTATGGTTTAGTAGGAGATTTATTTAAAATACTTCCAGAATTTTCTAAAGAAATAGATAAAATTAAATCTTAATCATTTTCAATAAAATAATTTATAAATTTAATTACTTCGGTATCATCCCATTCCATATCTCCTTGATATCTTCCAATAACATAACCTTTCTTATCAACTACTAGTGTTGTGGGCATACCAATCAATTCTAGTTCTTTAGCTAATTTGCCTTTTACATCAAAATATTGTTCTAAATTATTAATATTATTCTCAGCAAAAAAATCTTTAACCTTTTTTATACCGTTTCTATCTTCTGAAATTGCTAATACTTTAAAATTTTTGTTAAGTTTTAATTGGAGTCTGTCTAATGATGGCATTTCTTTAATACAAGGAGGACACCATGTTGCCCAAAAATTTACTAGTAAAACATTGCCCTTAAATTGTGAAAAAATAATTTTTTGTTCTAAATTATTGATAAAATTATATTTAGATATATTTTGTTCTTCTTTAGCAAATTCAAAATCTTTTAAATTGCCAACTAAATATTCTTTAATTTCATCATTTTTAGAAGGTGTATATGATTTAAAAGAAATTAAAACAAACGAAAAAAAAATTAAAATGATAATATTTCTCATAGAAAAACCTTTTATCCTTAAAAAAGTATATTATGTAATGAACAAAAAAATATGAAAAAAACCAATAAAAATATTAACCCTATATGGGGATCAAAGTTTAATAAAGAAATTAATCCAATAATGGAAAAAATCAACTCCTCTATAGATTTTGATAAAAGAATGGCATTACAAGATATAAAGGTTTCTGAAGCACATTGTAAAATGTTAGAAAAACAAAAAATTATATCTAACAAAGATTTTAATTTATTAATTAAAGGATTAAAAAAAATTAAATATCAAATACAAAATAAGAAATTTAATTTTGATAAAAAATATGAAGATATTCATATGAATATAGAAATTAATTTAAAGAAAATTATTGGGGAAGTGGCAGATAAATTGCACACAGGTAGATCAAGAAATGATCAAGTTGTAACGGATTTTAAATTATGGATTAAAAGTGCAATTCAAAAAATATATTTACAAATTTTAGATCTACAAAAAATTATATTAAAAAAAGCTGAATTAAATATTAATACCATATTACCAGGGTTAACTCATTTACAACCAGCTCAAATAGTATCTTTTTCCCATCACTTGATGGCATATTATGAAATGTTAAAAAGAGATAAATTAAGATTTTTAGAAAGTTATAAAAATATTAACGAGTGCCCATTAGGCGCTGCTGCTTTAGCAGGAACAACATTTCCAATTAATAGATTTCTAACTGCAAAACTACTAGGTTTCGAAAAACCAACTACAAATTCAATGGATAGTGTCTCTGATAGAGATTATGCTATTGAATTTTTATCTAATATTGCTATTTGTGGTATGCATTTATCTAGATTTAGTGAAGATATAGTTTTGTGGGCGAGCGAACCATTTAAGTTTGTAACGCTTTCAGATGATTTCTCAACAGGAAGTTCGATAATGCCCCAAAAAAAGAATCCAGATTCTGTGGAAATTATAAGAGGAAAAATGGGAAGATTAAATGGAAATTTAACAAGTTTGCTTACAACATTAAAAAGTCTTCCATTAACTTATAGTAAAGATTTGCAAGAAGATAAGGAACCTGTCTTTGATAGTTTTGATAATTTGCTAATTTGTTTAGAAGTAATCAAAGGAGTTGTAAGAGGAATGAAAATAAATAAGAAAGAAATGTTAAATGCATGTAAAAAAGGAAATTTAATGGCAACAGACTTAGCTGAGTGGATTGTTTTAAATTTAAATGTATCATTCAGAGAAGCTTATAAAACAACTACACTAATAGTAAAAAAAGCAGAAAAAAACAACTGTCAAATTAATGACTTAAAAATTGAAGATTTAAAACCATTAGATTTAAAATTAAGAAAAAAGATTTATGATTTTTTAAAAATAGAAAATTCAATAAAATATAAGAAAAGTTTTGGTAGTACTGCTCCAACAGAAGTAAAAAGAGCAATAAAAAAAGCAAAAAAAGAGATTTATTAATTTATATGAAAAAAAAAATATTTTATATTTTTTTATTTTTAATAGCCATTGGTTTAACAAATGGTTGTGGTAAAAAAGGCGATTTAGAACAACCAGGAAAAGAAAAAAAATACCCTAAGGAATATCCAAGTGAATAATTTTAGATTTATAAATAATGCTTTGCATGTAGAAAATGTTTCTATTAAAAACTTATCTAAAGTTATAAAAACGCCATTTTATTGTTATTCAACAAATGCAATTATTGAAAAATTTAGTAATTTTAAAAAATATTTTAATAATTCTAATACAACTATTTGTTATGCTATAAAAGCAAATCCTAATATAGCTATACTTAAAATTTTATCAAAACTAGGGTGTGGTGCAGAAGCAGTATCATTAGGAGAAATTTTAAGAGCTTTAAAGGCTGGTATCCCAAATAATAAAATTGTTTTTTCAGGTGTTGGAAAAAGTAATGAAGAAATACAATTTGCTATAAAAAAAAATTTGCTTCAAATTAACGTTGAATCAGTAGGAGAACTAGATTTAATTCTTAAAAATTCACACAAGTTAAACAAAAGAGTAAATTTGGGTTTAAGAATCAATCCAGATATAGATGCAAAAACACATAATAAAATTACAACTGGAGTAAAAAATAATAAATTTGGAATAGATATAAAAAAAGCAGAAAATATTTTTAAAAAATATAACAATAATTCTAATATTAAATCTTTGAATGTTTCAGTGCATATTGGCTCACAAATAACTAGTTTAGCCCCTTTTTTTAAAGCGTTTGATAAGATTAAAAAACTAGTTAATAAACTAAATAAAAAACAAATTAAAGTTAGTGTATTAGATTTGGGTGGTGGTATTGGAATTAGTTACAAAAAAGAAAAAAAAATTTCAATGCATTTATATGCAAAAAAAATTGAAAGCATAGCTAACGAATTAAATTGTAGAATAATCTTAGAACCTGGAAGGATTTTAACAGCTGAATCAGGGATTTTAGTTTCGAAAGTTCTTTACTTAAAAAAAGGTGGTAATACCTTGTTTGCAATAATAGATTCTGGAATGAACGATTTAATTAGACCGGCTCTATATAATTCAGAACACGAGGTGCAAAAAATTATTAAAGATAAAAAAAGAAAAAAAAATTATAGTGTTGTAGGGCCAATTTGTGAAACAGCAGATACATTTATAAAAAAAATGCCAATAAACGAATTAAAAGAGAATGACGTTGTTTTTTTTAATAACGTTGGAGCTTATGGCGCATCAATGTCATCTTCTTATAATTCAAGACCTATAATTCCAGAAATATTAGTTTATAAAAATAAATTTGAAGTAATAAGAAAAGAAGAAAATATAGTTTCACAAATATCAAAAGAGAAAATTCCTAGTTGGATCTAATATATTAAATATACTTTTTAATTTTTTTAAAAACAAAACTAGGTTTGATTAAATCCATGCCTTCTTCTAAAGATATTGGATTAAATCCAAATTTATGTGGATTAACAGGTCCGGTAGGCGGACAAATAGAAAAAATATTTTTTATATTTTTTATTGGTGGAGAAGCCCCAAATAAACCAAAAGATTTAATATTCAAAGCACCAGATAAATTCAAAGGGCCTGAATCATTTCCAATAAAAAATCTACTTTGCGATATAATAGATAAATTTGTTAATAATGGATAACATGCAATTATTATGTTTTTTTTATTAGTATAATCTAAAATTTTTTTTGCTAATTTAAATTCATTAGGTGCTCCGATAAGAAAAATTGTTCTTTTTTTCTTATCATTTGTAATTAAATTAATTAATTTTGAAAAATATTCAGGTCTCCAAGTTCTATAAAATGAGTAAGGGACATTTTTTTTTATAAAAGCTGTTTTATTACAAGAAAAACCTATTGTTATCCATGGCCTAGGAAATTTATTTAATTTATTTATTTTTTTTTCAACTATTTTTTTAGGTAAATTAATTTTTGTATTTAAGTTAAATTTGATACCAAATACATTCATAAATTTTTTTGCTTTTGAAATATTATCGCTTTTCCTCATGTCATGCCCAATATCTTTTTTCGTAGTTAACCAAAACTTTTGCATACCCAAACCAAAACCATAGATATTTTTTATTTTTGAAATTCTTGCTGCAATTGCATATCTTGGACTTCTGTGAAAAATCCAAAGTGTTGTAAATTTTTCCTTTTTTAAATTTTTTATCAAATTTGGAAAAGTTTTAACTGTATTAATAAATTGCCTTGTTTCTTTTAAATACGATACTTTAGCAATGGATTTATCATATTTTAAAATTTCTTTTGCATGTGTTGTCTTTCTTGAATATAAATAAATTTTTTTATTATCTGCTTTTTGTGCTAAACCCTGAAAAAAAGGAATGTGCCACACAATATCCCCAATCCCAGGGTAAGTTAATATTACTGCTGTTTTTCCTGTCTTCATTTTTGTTCCGAAAAAAATTCTAATTTTATATCAGAAACATTATCTTTGTCATACAAATAGCTTGTATTAAAATCTGAACTTTCGCTAGATAAAAGTTCTCTTTTTTCAGCATAAAAAAACCATGAAGATAAAACATTGTTGTTAATATCAAGAAGTGTAGCTTTTATTTGAGGAATATTTGTTTCAAACTCTGAATTATTTTTAATTTTACCATATATTTTTATAATTGTTTGTTTATCACTTATAACATCAATTTCTTTTTCTATATTTTGTATTATCAGATTTTCATTTGTTTGTTTAGTTTCTAAGTTTAAAAAAGTATATATTTTATTTATATTAGGAAAATAGTTTATTAATTCATGTTTAAAATAAAATCCAAGAAAAAAAAGGGTTGAAAAGAAAAAAAAGAAAAAATAAAAATTAAAAAATCTATATTTTTTTATCTCTACGTCTTTAATAGGAAAATCAGTTTTTGGTAATTCAGATGTATAAGGAACTTTTTTTTCTTCTTTATTTTTAACTTTTAATTTTGATTCTTGATTGTAAAACCAAGTATGGTTGCAACTAGAACATTTTAACTTTATATCTTTTTTCTTTAGATTTTGTGAATCTACAAAGTACTTTTCTGAACAATTAGGACATGAAATTATCATTTAGATGATTTAAAAGAAAAATTATATAATTCCTGTATATTAAACGTATTTTTTAATTATTTTAATATAAAAAATGTTAATTTTTATTAGATCACTTCTTTTTTATATTCTTTTTTATTTTTGGACTTTTCTTATAGGTTTCTTTTCATTCCCAGTTTTCTTCCTAAACAGAAAATTTGATGTCTGTGTATGGTTAATTTGGGCAAGTGTTACAAATAAAATACTTAAATTTACAGTTAAATTAGATTATGAAATTAAAGGTATTAATAATTTAAAACCAGATTCAAAAGTTATATACGCTTCACAACATCAATCAGCTTGGGACACTATCATACTTCCACATATATTGGGAGATTGTTTAATTTTTCATAAAAAAAGTTTACTTTTTATTCCTATCTTTGGGTGGCATTTATATAAATTAGGAATGGTAATAGTAGATAGAAGCAAGGGGACAAAAAATTTGAAAAAAATAATTTTTTTAACAAAAAAAGCTATTTCAGAAAAAAGACCTTTGTTAATTTTTCCACATGGAACTAGGACTGTGCCAAATACAAAAACTAAAATTCAATCTGGTGTTGTTTCTCTATATAAACATTTAAATGCAAAAGTAGTTCCTATAAAATTAAATTCGGGAAATTATTGGGGGAAAAAAAAATTCTTAAAAAAACCTGGTAAAATAATAGTTAAATTCTTAAAACCAATTGAGCCAGGATTAGATCCTGGAAGATTTAGAAAAAAACTGAAAAATATTTTGTAAAATTAATCTTGTTTTTCTTTTTCAATTAGTTTTCTTATTTTTTTTGTTTGAACAAAAATATCAAAAAGCTTTTTTTCATTATTTGACTTAACATAACTTTTAATTAAATTAAGAGATTTTTCAAATTCTTTTACAGTTCTTAATAAGTTTTTTTTATTATTTAAAAAAATATCTTTCCACATAGTTGGATCTGAAGATGCAATTCTTGTAAAATCTCTAAAACCTCCTGCTGAAAATTTTATAACTTTAGATTTCTCCTTAGAATTAATATTTAAAGCTGATGATACAATTGAATAAGATATTAAGTGTGGCATATGTGATGTTAAAGCTAAAATTTTGTCATGGTTTTCTGGATTCATAATAAGAATTTTAGAACCTAAGCTAATCCACATTTTTTTTAATTTATTTAATGAATTTTTATTATAGTTTCCAGTCGGAGTTAGAACACACCATCGTTCTTTAAATAAATCTTTAGAGCCAGATTCTGGTCCAGATTTTTCTGTTCCTGCTATAGGGTGAGCAGGAATAATATTAAAACCTTTGTTTTGAAATTTAGAAAAGATCTTTGTAACGCTATATTTAACTGATCCTACATCGCTCAAAATAGCTCTGGGCATTATAGAATTTGAGATTTTTTTTAAAATTATTTCATATGCTGATATAGGCGTGCATATTATAATTAAGTCACTATTTTTAACACTTTCTTTCAAATTAGTTGTGTAAAAATTACCTAATTTTAATTTTTTCGCTATATTAATAGTTCTTTGTTTTCTAGAAAAGATACAAACACTTTTTGATAGCTTTTTCTTTTTCAAAGCTCTTGCTATAGATGATCCTATAAGACCAATTCCTATTAATGTTGTTTGTTTAAAAATGCTCATTTAGGATGAAATGTAGATTATATTTTTTTTTTAAAGTATATTTTTAAAAACTTTATAAGTTTTGTTAATTCATTTTTTTTACCTATAGAAATTCTTAAAAAATCTCTTAGATCATAACTATCAACGTTTCTTAGGATGATGCCTTTAGATAAAAGATAATTATTAACTTTTTTCGCAGAAAATTTTCCATTAGAAGGAAATTTAACTAAAATAAAATTTGCAACGCTAGGAATTGGTGTTAAGCCCAATTTAATAAGCTCATTGTTTAGCCAATTTAAATAAAAAGTATTATGTTTAATAGACTTAATAAAAAAATTTTTATCATTTAATGCTGCTATTCCCGCTTCCATTGCAGCTCTATTTATATTGAAGGGCAATCTAACTTTATTAAAAATATCAGCAACATATTTTGGACAATATGCCCATCCTAATCTTAGACCTGCTAAACCATATATTTTAGAAAATGTTCTTGTCATAATTATATTATTATTCTTCTTAACCATATCTATGCCTGATGAATAGTCTCTTTTTGTAATATATTCTGCATAAGCAGCATCAATCACTAATAAAATTCTTTTAGGTAAATTTTTAATAAATTTATTTAATTCTTTTGTACTCAAATATGTTCCTGTTGGATTATTTGGATTTGCAATAAAAATAATTTTAGTTTTCTTTGTAATAGCTTTACCAAAATTTTTAAGTGAATTTTTGTAGTTAATATCTTTCACTTTTATTCCTTTCGCTCCAGCTAATTGTGAAGCAATCGGATACATTAAAAATCCATATTCAGAATAAAGAATTTCATCTCCAGGATTAGAAAAAATTCTTGCAATTGTGGCTAAGATTTCATCTGAACCATTTCCACAAATAATGTTATTTATATTTAATTTATATTTAATAGATATTGCTTTTTTTAAAGCATTACTTTCAGGGTCAGGATATCTGAATGTTTTTTTTTCAAATTTTTTTAATATTTCTTTTATTTTTGGACTTGCTCCAAAAGCACTCTCGTTTGAAGATAATTTGATTATTTTTTTACGATCCGCTAATTTGGATATTCCAGCTTCATACTTAACTACACTATTAATGTTTTTTCTTATTTTTAAAAAATTACTCATGATTAACTAAAATTAATTATAAGAGTAAAAAATACAACTTTTAAATAAACTTGAATTATTTTTCAGAAATGTTACATATGAATTGCCGATTTGAAACGTAGCTTGCGGGCAAAAACTGCTAAAGCGCCATTTTTTTACCACCATGCTTCGAACATCGGTGGTTTTTTTTTATAAAAATTAAAATGAAAAATTCAAAAAAATTTGCTCTTTTAGGAATCAAAAAACCATTAAGATTAGATAGTGGTAAAAATTTAAGGAATTTTAAAATATCCTACCAAACATACGGAAAATTAAATAAAAAAAAAAATAATACAATTTTAATTTGTCATGCTCTTAGTGGTGATCAATATGCTGCTGGGCAAAATCCTATTACAAAAAGACCTGGTTGGTGGGCAAAAGCTATTGGCCCAAATTTACCGATAGATACAAATAAATTTTTTGTTATCTGTTCAAATGTTCTCGGCGGTTGTTTAGGCAGCGCTGGACCTAAAGAAATAAATCCAAAAACAAAGAAAATATTTAATATGTCATTTCCAGTAATAACAATAAAAGATATGGTAAATGCTCAAAAGATGTTAATTGACGAATTAGGTATAAAAAAACTTTTATGTGTTATTGGTGGATCTGCTGGAGGTTTCCAAGCTTTACAATGGGCTGCTAGTTATCCAGAAAATGTTATTTCAGCTATACCGATCGCAACATCTTTTAGACATTCTGCTCAAAATATAGCTTTTCATGAAGTTGGTAGACAAGCAATTATGAGCGATCCTGATTGGTGTAATGGTAATTATATTAATAAAAAAAAAAGACCGGAAAAAGGTTTATCGGTTGCTAGAATGCTAGCACATATAACTTATCTATCAGAAGAAGCTTTTCAAAGAAAATTTGGAAGAAATTTACAAAATAAATTATCATTAGCTTATGGTTTTAAAACAGATTTTCAGGTAGAAAGTTATTTAAAACATCAAGGTCAGGCATTTGTAGATAGATTTGATGCAAATAGCTATTTATATATAACAAGAGCTATGGATTATTTTGATCTTCCAAGCCAAAAAAAGGGTGGTTTAAAAAATATTTATAAAGATACTCCAGTAAGATTTTGTGTAATATCTTTTACAAGCGATTGGGTATACCCAACTAAGTATAGTAAGGAAATAGTTGATTCATTAAATGCTGTTGGGGCTAATGTAAGTTTTGTAGAAATCGAAACTGATAAAGGTCATGATGCTTTCTTATTAGATGAAAAAGAGTTTAATGAAACAGTAAGGGGCTTTCTTAATTCAACTGCAGATATAATGAAGGTTAATTAATAAAATGAACAGACTAGACTTTGAAATTATAAAAAATGTAATACAAGATAATTCAAGAGTTCTTGATGTTGGTTGTGAAAATGGTGAATTATTAAAATTTTTAAATAAAGGAAAAAAAATTGATGGTCGAGGTTTAGAAATAAGTCAAAAAAATGTTAATATTTGCGTAAAATATGGTTTATCCGTTGTTCAAGGAGATGCAGATAAAGATTTAGTCTCATATCCTTCAGAATCATTTGATTTTGTAATTTTAAGTCAAACTTTACAAGCAACACGTTCGCCAGAAAAAGTTTTAAATGAATTAGTTAGGATTAGTAAATATGCTATAGTATCTTTTCCAAATTTTGGTTCATGGTTAGTAAGATTAAAACTTTTAATTAATGGTGCTATGCCTAAATCTGATTCACTTCCATATACTTGGTATACAACACCAAATATACACTTGTGTACTATTAAAGATTTTAAAAAATTATGTAATAAAAATTCAATAAATATTGAACAAAATTTTTATCTTAATAAAAAAGGAAAAAAAATAATTTATTCTATAAAAAAAATTTTTAATAATTTTTTTTCTACATCAGGACTTTTTGTTATAAAAAAATAATATAATTTTATTTTATGAAAGTAGTAACAATACCAATTTTATCTGACAATTACTCTTACTTAATCATCGATAAAGATAATAAATCCTGTTCAGCAATAGACCCTGCTAGTCCTGAAGAAATAATACCTTTTCTTGAAAAAAACAAATTTGATTTAAAAAATATTTTAAATACTCACTACCACAGTGATCATACAGCAGGAAATTTAGATCTAAAAAAAAAATATAAATGTAAAATTTTTGGCCCAGAGAAAGAAAAAGATCAAATTCCTGGTATTGATGTTACTTTAAAAGAAAATGATACGGTAGAGTTAGAGCCTTATAAAGCTAAAATTATTGAAACTCCCGGTCATACGGCTGGGCATATAATTTACTGGTTTGAAGGTGAAAAAGTTGTATTTACTGGAGACACCCTTTTTGTTTTAGGATGTGGTAGATTATTCGAAGGTACACCAGAAATAATGTGGAGTTCACTTTTAAAAATTAGAAGTTTACCAAAAGAAACTAAAATATATTGTGGTCATGAATATACAAAAAATAATGCAGATTTTGCTCTTACTGTTGAAAAAAATAATAATAAATTAATAAAAAGATTTGACGAAATAAACAAATTAATTAATGAAAATTCTTTTACTGTCCCAACAACTGTTGAAAAAGAAATAGAAACAAATCCATTTCTAAGAGCAGACAATGATAATATAAAAAAAAATCTTACTATGAATTCTGCGTCTACTGAAGAAATTTTTGCTGAAATTAGAAAAAGAAAAGATAACTTTTAAGGAACATTATATTGGCCGCCATTTACATTTAATGTTGTTCCTGTAATAAACCCAGATTCATCTTTAGCTAAATATAAAACAGCTTCTGCTATTTCTTCTGGCTTTCCTAGTCTTCCTAATGGTATTTTATCTTTAATAATTTTATCTAAAATTTCTTTAGGAACTGCTTGAACCATTTCAGTATCTATATAACCTGGTGCAACACAATTTACAGTAATACCTTTATTTGCGGTTTCTAAAGAT
>CAYNCC010000021.1:0-12944 GCA_964396035.1 uncultured Alphaproteobacteria bacterium | reverse complement strand
ATATTAGAAAATCATTATTGAAATTTGATGATGTTATGAATGATCAAAGAAAAGTAATTTATAATCAAAGAACAAAAATTATGGACTCTAAAAATGTAAATGAATTTATACAAAATATGAAAAATGAAACATTAAATATTATGATTGATGAATGTATTCCTAAAGATTCTTATTTTGAACAATGGAATCTCTCTAAATTAGAGAATGATATTGAACAAATTTTTGGAATAAAAAAAGATTTAAAAAAAATAGGGAAAAAAGAAGGAGTAGCTAATGAAGAAATAAAAAATATTATTCTTAAAGAAATACAGATTAATGAAAAAAAACAAGAAAAAGAAATTGGTATTGAAAGTTTAAGATCTCTTGAAAAAGGTTTGTTATTACAAATAATTGATCATTCTTGGAAAGATCATTTACTTCATTTAGATTATTTAAAACAAGGCATTTCTTTAAGAGCATATGGTCAAAAAGATCCATTAAATGAATATAAAAAAGAAGCTTTTGTGCTTTTTGAGAATATGCTGTTAAATATTAAAAGAAATATAAGCAAAGTCTTAAGTAATATAAAAATTGAACAAACAAATGAAGATGAAGATGTTTATAAAGATCAAAGATTAGAAAATAGATCAGAACCTAACCCCAATATTGAAAGTGATTTAGATTTAAAAGCTGGCCTTGCAGCAAAACAATTTCCCGAAGAAGTAAAAAAACAAAAAGCAAAAGATAAAACATGTTTACTGAATTATTATCCAAAAAATAAGATACCAAGAAACACTAGATGTAAATCTACTGGATTAAAATATAAGTATTGCTGTGGAAAACCAGTTTAAATATGACAATTATAAAGACTTGTTTGTTGCCATCAAAAATTTTTCTCTTCTTAACCTAACTAATTCTTTTGAATCTATATTTAAGATTTGATTTAAATTTTTTTTAATTGTATCGCTTACATTTTTAATAGTTTGTTGACGATTCCTGTGTGCTCCTCCAGTTGGTTCAGGAATAATTTCATCTATAATCTTAAGCTCTTTCAAATCTTGGGCTGTTATCTTCATTGCTGAAGCTGCCTCTTCTGCATATTTAGTATCTTTCCATAAAATTGATGCACAACCCTCAGGAGAAATTACAGAATAAACTGCATGTTCAAGCATTAAAATTCTATTAGTTGTTGCAATAGCTACTGCTCCGCCTGAACCGCCTTCTCCAATAATTACAGATAAAGAAGGAATTTTTAAGGATAATGAAGCTTCTATACATTGTGCTATAGCTTCTGACTGTCCTCTTTGCTCAGCACCGACACCTGGATAAGCTCCTGGAGTATCCACTAAAGTTATTAAAGGTAAAGAAAATTTCTCAGCTAATTTCATTAGTCTTATAGCTTTTCTATATCCTTCAGGATTTGGCATTCCAAAATTATGTTGAATTCTTGATTCCGTATCATTTCCTTTTTCATGTCCTAAAATCATTACGCTTTTATTATTAAACGTCCCAATCCCTCCAATTAATGCTGGGTCTTCCTTAAAAAGTCTATCACCAGAAAGTGGCTCAAAATCTGGTATTAATTCTTTAATGTAATCAATAAAATGAGGACGGTTGGAATGTCTTGCAACTTGTAATTTATGCCATGGGGTTAATTTCTTATATATTTCAGAAAGCTTTTTATCTATTTTAATTTTTATTTGTTCTATTTCGTGATTAACTTCTATTAAACTAGCTTTGTCCGATCCTGATTCTCTTAATTTTGCTATTTTATCTTGTAAATCAGATATACTTTTTTCAAAATCTAATATATTTCTCAATTTATTTCTTCTTTATTATTTTTTTATCAATTTTGCTTTTTGAACCATAACTTCGGCTTGTCTTACTGAAGCAAGATCTATTAATCTTCCATCTAAAGAAGCAGCGCCTTTTCCTTGCTTTTGAGCTTCTTCCATAGCTTTAAGGATTCTTTCTGCTTTTGTAACTTCTTCCTCAGGAGGAGTAAAAATTTTATTTGCTAAATCGATTTGTGAAGGATGTATTGCCCATTTACCTTCGCAACCTAATACAGCAGCTCTGTTAGCTGAAGATTCATATGCATCTGGATCTTTGATTTCGCCAAATGGCCCGTCAACTGGCCTTAAACCCGCAGCTCTTGCAGCAATAACCATTCTACTTAGTGGATAATGCCACATATCACTCCAAACCGTTTCTCTTTTGCCTGAAGAATCTGGATCAGTTAAAACAGAATATTTTGGATTTTGTGTACCTATTCCAGTAGTTTTAGCTTTTGTTGACGCAGCATAATCTGCTATACCAAAATGTAAAGATTCGTTTCTTTTGCTCGCTATTGCAATTTCATATACATTTTGCATTCCTAAGGCTGTTTCAATAATCATTTCAAAACCTATCTTTTTTTTACGACCTATATAATCTTCGACTTGAGTTACAAGCATATCCACAGCATACACATCTCTAGCTGTGCCTACTTTTGGTATCATTATTAAATCTAATCTTTCCCCACCTTGTTCTATGACATCAACGACATCTTTATACATGTAATGAGTATCTAATCCATTAATTCTTACAGATATTATTTTTTTTCCAAAATCTACCTCGTTAAGAGCTTTAATGATATTTTCTCTAGCTTTTTCTTTATCGTCAGGAGCTACCGCATCCTCTAAATCTAGAAAAATTACATCTGCTGGTGAACTTGCTGCCTTTTCAAAAAATTCAGGGGAACTTCCTGGAACCGCAAGTTCGCTTCTATTCAATCTTGTTGTTGCTTGTTTTACACTAAAAAAACTCATTTTAAAGAATCCTCAAAAAATTATTAAACAAATAAATACCAATACTAATTAAAAATTTCAAACAATATTTTCATTATTTTTATTTAAAGGGTGAAAATTTTCAATAGTTTCTATAAGTTTATCGCGATGTTCAGTATATTTTTGTGTAGTTGTTATACTAGAATGACCAAGTAATTTTTGAACAACCCTTATATCAGCTCCAGATGTTAACAAATGATTACCAAATGCATGTCTGAAAGAATGTGGATGCATTAAATTTTTTTCTACATTAATTTTATTAGCTAATTCATGCATTATTTGCAAAACTCTTCTCCTTGTTAAGAAACCATCTGAACTATTTGAAGGAAAAAGCCAAGGAGTATCTTTATTTTCATATTCTATTCTTCTATATTCTAAATACTTTTCAAGAACATCTTTAGTTTGTTTGCCAAAAAAAACTATTCTTTCTATTCTAGTTTTTCCTTTTTCTGGTGGATCTATTAAAATAGTACTTTTTTCTAAATCAATATTATTCATTTTTATTGAAATAAGTTCAGAAACTCTGATCCCTGTAGCATATAAAAGTTCTATTATTAAATATGATCTTAAATTTTTATAATTATCTGTGTTTTTCGAAACGAAATTAAGAATTTTTTTAATTTGTTCAATTGATAAAGTTATCGACAAAGTATCTTCTGCTTTAGGAGTATCTATCATTTCCATTGGATTTTCATAAACTATCTTTTCTGACATTAAAAATTTATAAAATCTTTTTAAAGCATAAAATCTTTTTTTCTTTTTTTTTATTTTTAATTTTTTTATATTTAAATTTTTTTAAAAAAATTAAAATATTTTTTTTTTTTATTTTTTTTAATTTTATTTTTTTTTTTTTTAAGAAATCTCTAAATTGACAAATATCGTATTTATAAGAAATAATAGTATTGTTATGAACTCCATCTTCTGAATTAAGTGTATGTAGAAAGTTATTTATTTCAGAATATGTTTCTTTCATAATTATTTTAAAAAATTAGTGTCTCAATAACTAAATCTTTAGCTTTATCTCCTAATCCTATTCGATCTAGTGATTTTATAATTTTTTGCAAGAAAAAAGGGCTAAAATCATTTAAATTTCTTTCATCTATAGCTATTAATATTAAAAGTATAGTTTCTGCTATGCGATTGTTTTTTGTAGCATTATCTAACAATGACAACATTGTGGCATCGGGAAAATATTTTGTATTATCCTTCTCATTATCAATTACTGAAAGCCAGATTCTTGGATTTATTTCTATCCCGTAATTTTCTAAAAAATATAATCCAAGTGTGTTGAATTCTATTCTTTTATTTTCTTTTTGTAATTTATCTATAAAATCTAGAATTTCATCTTGTGATACACTCAATTTATCAATGTCTTTATAATTATTATCTTTTATTTTATAAATTTCTGTCACTGGCCACAAATCTATAAAATCTTTAAAAGAATTTTGATCTTCAAATTTCATTTTTTCTAGAATTTCATACCATGCGTGGGCTTCTTCTAGCTTGTTAGTGTAAAAAAGCGCTTTACATGCTGTACTAGCAAACCATAAAAGCTTTTTAGAAGGTTTTATTTCTAAAATTGTTTCTATATTGAGTTTAACTATTAAAGAATAATTTCCATTACTTAATGCTAAATCTAAAGCCTTTTTAATTATTTTTGCTTTAACTTCTTCATTTTTTTCTCTTATAGCTCTTTGATAAAGTATAGCTTGAGTTAATTTTCCTAAATATACAGTTTCATCATCTATTGGAAAATTCATTTCCTCATCAGTAACTTGGTAACTATTATAAATTTCTTCAACAGCTTCAGCAGGCAAATTTATTAATTTTTGTGATTTTTCTAATGTTTCTATTCTGGTTTCTATAGGCACATTCGGCATTCTATATAACATGGTATAAAACAAAGGATTGTTTTTAAAATATAAACCTTCGTTTAATTTAATTTTCCCTATTCTAGTCATGGCAAGATTAAGAAGATTTAAATTTGAAAATTGAGAACTTTCAATTTCTTCTTTATAAATTAAGCTTTCTATCAAATTTAAGAAATCATTATCATTAAATTTTTTTTCTTCTTTTATTAAACTTAAGCTTAAATTTGCTTTATTAATTTCTTCATTAAGGATTTGACAAAAAATCTGAATTTTTTTCCAATATAGATCATCTTGATATTCTTTTGTTCTTTCATCAATGTCTGAACATACTAAATCAAAATTATTTAAGGATAAATTAATTTCAGTTTCTTTTTTTAATAATTCTTGATTTTTATCATCAAATTTTAAACTATTAATTAATAAACTAGCATTTTCTAAATCACCTAATTCGACCAATTTATTAATTCTAATTAAAATTAAATCTTCTTTCCCTTTTCCTAAAGGCAAATCAGCACTTGATAAAAGAAGTCGCTTTGTTAGCTCAATAACGATCTCAGATTGTATGTTAATAGGCAAAAGTTTAAGGTATTTTTCAACAAATTCTCTTTTTGAACCTTCCCACATTTTGTAGCCTAAACCACCTTCTGTATCATGTAAAATACCTATAGTGCTAGGGTCAATATTTTTAAGCTCCATACTTTTAATATTTTTGTTTTGTATAGAATCAGCTTCTTTGTCTTCAGGAACAACCTCTTCTATTTCATTAACCTCAATATCCCTTTTAATACCTCCGCCTCCCCATGTTTCTTTGCCTAAACCTGCATATAGATCATTTTTAGAGAGAAAGGCAATAAAAAAGAATATAATTAAAGAATATTTAAAGAATAATTTCATTAATTTTAAAAGTTTTAATATTTAATTAGTTTCTAAATTGTGTTTTTTCTATTATTTTTTCAATATTAACCTCAGGAATAGGCACAAACCATTCTAAGAAAAAAAATAAAACTATAAAAAATATAACGAAAAAAAATAATAAAATATTTAATTTTCTTTCAAAAAAATTATATCTTCTTCTTCTTCTAAACATTTTATAAACTACTTAAATTATTTAACTTTATATCTTAAACTAAATTGTATCAATAAAGAATTGAATAATATAATTATCATTATGTTAAAAAAAAATATTGTATTAATAGGTATGATGGGGTCTGGAAAAAGCACCCTAGGTAAGATATTAGCAAAAAATTTAAAAATGAATTTTCTTGATACAGATTTATTAATAGAAAAAGAATGTAAATTAAAGATAAAAGATATATTTCAAGAATATGGTGAAGAATATTTTAGAAAAAAAGAAGAAAAAACTGTAAATAAAATTTTATCAAAAGAAAATAATTCTGTTATTGCGCTTGGGGGTGGAACTTTCTTAAATAAAAATTTACAAAAAAAAATTTTAAGAAAAACAATATCTATTTGGTTGAAAGCAAGTTTTAAAATTATATATAATAGGTGTAAGAATTCAAACCATCGACCATTGTTACAAAATAATAATAGTTTAAAGAACTCTTTGAAAAAGCTTATAAATGATAGGTATCCTATTTATCGAAAAGCAAATATTATAATTATTGCAAATAAAACTCCAAAAATATTATGTGATAATATTAAAAAAAAAATAAACAAAATTAATAATTTATAGTTATAAAGGGAATAATTGAGAAACCATAGTTCAATAAAAGTGTTACTAAAAGAAAATAGCTACGAAGTAATAGTAGGAAAAAATATTATAAAGACAAAGAAAAACAATATTTTTTCTAAAATAAAAGATGCAAAAAAAATATTTATTATTTCTGATACTCAAATTGGAAAACTACATTTAAAAAATCTAAAAAAAATTATTC
The DNA here is from genome assembly GCA_964396035.1 of uncultured Alphaproteobacteria bacterium. Taxonomy (GTDB): domain Bacteria; phylum Pseudomonadota; class Alphaproteobacteria; genus CAYNCC01. The sequence continues at coordinate 6,371 of CAYNCC010000021.1, read as the reverse complement.
CTAAAAGATTTATTATTGAAACAATTTTAATTACATCAGGTGAAAAAACTAAGGACCTTAAATATGTTATTAAAATAATAAATACTATTTTAAAAAAAAAGATCTCTAGGACTGATGCAATATTTGCACTCGGAGGGGGAGTTATTGGTGATTTATCAGGTTTTATAGCAAGTATTGTTTTAAGAGGAGTTAATTTAATACATTTCCCAACAACGTTACTTGCTCAAGTTGATAGTTCAGTAGGAGGAAAAACAGGTGTTAATAATTTATATGGGAAAAATTTAGTTGGTACATTTTATCAACCAAAATTAGTCATTTGTGACACTAATTTTTTATTAACATTGCCTAAAAGAGAAATGATATCGGGATATGCTGAAGTAATTAAATACAGTATATTATATGATAAAAAATTTTTTCATTGGCTTGAAAAAAACACTAAAAAATTATTAACTAATAATAAAAACATAATAAATCACGCTATAAGCAAAAGTATATTTATAAAATCTAATTTTGTTACGAAAGATGAGAAAGATACAAAAAATAAAAGAGCTTTATTAAATTTAGGACATACTTTTGCTCATGCTCTAGAAAAATCATCAGGGTATTCTAGAAATTTATTACATGGTGAAGCTGTTTCAATAGGAATTTGTATGGCTTGCAGATTATCAACCCTATTAGGTTTTTTTTCTGAGAAAGATTTAGAAAAAATAAAAAATTTATTTCTGAATTTTGGTCTGCCAGTAGATTTAAATTTTTTAAAAAAATTAAAATTAAAAAAGAAAGATATAATAAAAAATATGCATTATGATAAAAAAAATATTAAAGGTAAATTGAATTTTGTTCTTTGCAAGAATATTGGTAGATCGTTTATTCATAATAAAGTAGATTTAAAACTAATTGAAAAATCAATTTGTTAAAATGGATTTATACGCAATTTTAATAATATTATTCATTATTTTTTTACTTTTTTTATCAGCTTTTTTCTCTGGTTCAGAAACAGCTTTAACAGCAGTTTCCAAACCTAGAATGCATCAATTAGAAAAGAAAAATAATACAAAAGCAAAAATTGTTAATTTTTTAAGAAGTCAGAAAGAAAAATTAATTGGAACAATACTATTAGGAAATAATCTTGTAAATACTTTGGCTACAGCGTTAGCTACAAGTTTTTTTATTACTTTTCTAGGTGATAGTGAAAAAGGTGTTTTGTATTCAACTCTAACAATGACTTTATTAATTTTAATTTTTGGTGAAGTTTTGCCTAAAACAATAGCTATAAATAAAGCTGATAAATTTGCACTCTTAATTGCTCCAATTATTAGAATTTTAGTAAAAATTTTTTCCCCAATAACACTTATAATACAATTTTTGATTAATTTTTTTCTAAAAATTATAGGTTTCAAAATATCTAATGAATTAACAGCTACAGAAGAAGAGTTAAGGGGGGCAATTGACTTACATGGAAAAAGTGAGAGAACATCCCGTGAAAAACATATGATGCAAAGTATTCTTGATTTGGATGATGTAAAAGTTGGAGAAATAATGACTCATAGAAAAAATTTGGAAGTTATTTATATAAACAAATCAAAAAAGAAAAATATAAAAAAAATTCTTTCCAGTCAATTTACAAGATTGCCTTTATATGACAAGAATTCTGATAAGATTCTAGGCATCTTAAATGTAAAAGATGTTCTAAAATGTTTAAATAAAAAAGATATTAATTTAGAAATGATTGATTTAAAATTATTAGCAAAAAAGCCATGGTTTGTTCCAGAAACAACTTCTCTTTTCGATCAATTACAAGAATTTAAAAAAAATCAAAAACATTTGGCATTTGTTGTTGATGAATATGGCACCTTAATGGGCATAGTCACATTAGAAGATATTATTGAGGAAATTGTTGGAGATATTGAAGATGAACATGATACAAAGATTCAAGGTATAAAAAAAAGAAAAGATGGCTCATTTTATTTAAATGGAAACTTAACTATAAGAGATGTTAATAGAGAATTAGATTGGAAATTGCCAGATGAAAATGCTTCAACTGTTGCTGGTTTAATTTTTTATGAAATCAAAACAATACCTGAACCAGGACAAATTTTTAGTTTTTATGGTTTTAGATTTGAAATATTAAAAGCAAAAAAAAATCATATTGATTTAGTTAAAATTATTCCAATTAACATATAATCTTTTTTTAATCATCAGGGGCCTTTAATCTTGTAGAAATAGAGTGTGTTTTTTTTAGAATATTTTTTCCTAATATTTTAAAAAAAAATTTTTGTCTATCTAATTTTGAAAGTTTAGAAAATTTATTAGATTCTATATTTATAACAAAATGAGACTCTGCTTTAAGATTGTTTTGTGAATGTCCTAAATGTTTTGATGTAGTATCTTTTATATTAAATTTTGCATTTGGAAAATTTCTTTTAATTTTTTTAATAATTATATTCTTTATAGTCATATAATTTTTAACCTAAACTTGCTTATTAAAACCAAGACGTACATAATACTACATATGAAAAAAAAAATTGAAGAATTATTTGAGAATAAAAGAAAAATTTTTTTTAAAAAATGTAGTAAAAAAAATTGTAACAAACCAGGACTTTTTAAAGCCCCTAAATCAAGAAATAATTTAAAATTATATATTTGGTTTTGTCAGGAACATATAGCTGAATACAACAAATCTTGGAATTATTGTAAAAATATGTCAAAAGAAGAAATAGAAAAACATATAAGACTTGATACCGTAGGTTGGAGACCAACCTGGGATTTTTCATCTAGAACAATAAATTTTAAAAATTTTGAGAAAATTTTTTTAAAGTATTTTTCTTTTTCAAATAAAAAAAATGATTTTTTTATTAAAAAAAATAATTCACAAATTCAAAAAGCTTTTAAAATTTTAAAATTAAATAATGAAACAACCTCTTTCGAAAAAGTTGAAAAAAATTATAAAAAATTGGTAAAAAAATATCATCCTGATAGAAATAATGGATCTAAAGAATATGAAGAAATTCTAAAAAGAATCAACAACGCTTTTTCTACCTTAAAAAAGTTTTTTTCTAAAAAAATTAAACTAAATTAATAATTATGGATCATTTATTAAAAGATGAAAAAGGGTATGTGCCTGATATTAAAATATCTTCTAAACAAGTTTTTGGTATTGATTTTGATATAAGGACACCCGCGTTTAGTAAATCAAATCCTCTTGTTCCTAAAGCAGATAAAAGTTATTTTTTTGATAATGATACCACAAAAGCTATTCTTACAGGATTTGCAGAAAATAAAAAAGTTTTAATTCAGGGTTATCATGGAACAGGAAAATCTACACATATAGAACAAGTTGCTGCTAGACTTAATTGGCCTTGTATTAGAATAAATTTAGATAGTCATATAACGCGAAGTGATTTAGTAGGAAAAGATATAATTAAAATAAAGGATGGAAAGCAAATTACTGATTTTAAAGATGGTATGCTTCCTTGGGCAATTAAAAGACCAACGGCATTAGTATTTGATGAATATGATGCAGGCAGACCAGATGTAATGTTTGTAATACAAAGAATTTTAGAAGCTGAAGGTAAATTTACTTTGCTTGATGATAATAAAATTATAGAACCTCATCCTGCCTTTAGACTTTTTGCAACTTCAAATACAGTTGGTCAAGGAGACTCCCTTGGAATATATCATGGAACCAATCAAATAAATCAAGGTCAAATGGACAGATGGAATATTGTAACTATTTTGAACTACCTTTCACCAGAAAATGAACTAAAAATTATTACAGGTAAAATGGAAAAATTTAAAGAAAAAATTGATATTGAAATAATTAAATCGATGATAGCGTTCGCTGGTCTTGTAAGAAAAGGTTTTGTGCAAGGAGATTTGACAAACGTTCTATCTCCAAGAACAATTATAAATTGGGCTGAAAATTATAAAATTTTTAAAGATCTAACTTTTTCATTTAAATTAACTTTTTTAAATAAATGTGATGAAAATGACAAGCCAATAATTGCTGAATATTTTCAAAGAGTATTTAATGTAGACTTGCCTGAAAGTGAATTAAAAAAAATTAAAAAAAAATAATTTAAATGGAACGTATCAAAATAGATAAGACTGATTTCGATAAATCAATAAAATCAACTATAAAAACTATCTCTAATAAAAAAAAATTATTATTTTATTTTAAAAAAAACTTAATAAAAATTGATGATAATAAAATTTATTTACCAGAAATTTCTAGTATAAAAAATCGCATAGATTTAAAAAACTATAGAGGAATTGCTGATTATGTAGCTTTAAAATTAAAATTTCATAATAAAAAAATTTATTATAAATTTAAACCAAAAGAAGACCTATATTTAGAGTTTTATGATGCCCTTGAAGAAACAAGGATTATTTCTTTAGGATTTTTGTTGATGGAAGGTATTTCAGCAAATTTAAAATCCAGATTAGCTTTCTTTTGTAAAAAGAACCATTTTAATGAAATAAAAAAAAGAAATAATTCACAAATCATTCAAGTTATTAAATTAATTGTATTACAATATTTTAATCACAAAAATATACCAAAATTTACTTTAAGATTTGTAAACCTTTGGAAGCCAATAGTTTTATTAGAAATATTAGAAAATTTAGAAGTTCTAAAAAAAAATTTAAATAATCAAAGAGATTATGCGATTGAATCATTGAAATTAATAAAAAAATTAAAAAAATTTTTAAAAATAAATAATGAAAATTTAAAAAAAGGTAAACAAAAAAAAGATATAAAAGAAAAAAAAAATAAAGATCAAAAAAAATATAATAAAAATGTATTTTTAAATGAATTTAACGAAGAAGAAAATTATATTGTAAATAAAAAAAATAAAAAAAAACTTTTAATAAAAGCAAAAGATAAAAATAAAAAAGAAATAAAATTTTTAAAAAAAGACAATTTTAGAACTATTACAGAAAATTTAAAATATAAAATTTACACAAATAAATTCGATAAAATAATTAAAGCTGAAAAATTTTCTAATATAAATGAATTAAAGAATTTAAATAAGATTCTTGAAAAAGATGATTTTGATTCTGAAAATACAATAAAAAAATTAGCAAAAAAGTTACAAAATAAATTATTAGCAAAAAATTTTAGTTTTTGGAAATATGAAGAAGAAGAAGGAAAATTAAACAATAAAAAATTATCAAAAATTATTTCAAATAATAATTATAAGAAAATTTATAAAAAATTTGAGAAAAAAGAAATTAAAAGTACTGTTATAACTTTATTAATAGATAATTCAGGATCTATGCGTGGCAGACCTATTAAGACAGCTGCTTTATGTTCAAAAATTATAAGTCAAACATTAGAAAGATGCTCTGTAAAAGTAGAAATTTTAGGTTTCACTACTAATGAATGGAAAGGAGGGAAATCACGAGAAGAATGGATTTCAAATAATATGCCTGATAATCCTGGAAGATTGAATGATTTAATGCATATAATTTATAAAACTCCTGAAAATTCAATAAAGAAAATTAAGAATAATTTTGCTCTTATGCTTAAAGATGGCTTGCTAAAAGAAAATATTGATGGTGAATCTCTTTTATGGGCTTTAAATAGAATCTTAGATAGAAGTGAAGAAAGAAAAATTTTAATGATAATTTCAGATGGCGCACCAGTTGATGACTCTACTATTTCATCAAATAAACCTCGTTTTTTAGAAAATCACTTAAAAAAGGTAATAAATTTAATTGAAAATAAAACTAATGTTGAAATTGTTGCTATTGGCATAGGTCATGATGTTAGTAAATACTACAAAAAAGCAGTAACAATAAATGATCCTGATCAATTAGGTGGAGTTATGATAGAAAAATTCTCTGAATTATTTAAAGTTAATAAATAATTAATTTCTTTTTTTCAATGATACTTTTTTTGTTTTATCATCTTTAATATTTATTTTTTTTTTTATAGCTTTTTTTATTTGTAGAGCTTTACTAGATAATTTATTGTTTGGAATTGATAAAATATATTTATCAAACCCTCCAGCTGTATCCATTGATCTTATTGCTTTAATAGACAAATTTAATCTTATCATTCGATCAAGACATTCTGAATATGTGCTTTTTTTTTGGATATTTGGTGTAAATGTCCTTTTAGTTTTATTATGAGCATGACTTACACTATTCCCAAAAAGAACTTTTAAACCGGTTAATTCGCATTGTTTTGACATTTTTCTCTTATAAAAAAATAAATATTGTTAACTTTTATTATTTTTTAAGTAATGATGCAAGATTTTTTTAGAAGCTTCAGTTGGAGAAATTATATTTTTCGATACTTTCTCTTGCAATTTATTAAAATCTAAAATTAATTTTTTGTTTTTTTTAATTTTATCAAATAAATTCTT
>CAYNCC010000020.1:0-13410 GCA_964396035.1 uncultured Alphaproteobacteria bacterium | reverse complement strand
TGATAAAACTAAAAGAATGGAATTTTTTGCCTTGGATTTAGCAAATCGTTTGGAGATTAAAATTAAATTAAATGATCTAACCCAAGCAGTGCAATTATCAAAACTCGATCTAACAACAGGATTGGTTAGAGAATTCCCTGAATTACAAGGAATTATAGGAGGATATATTGCTGAAGAAGAAAAAATAAATAGAACTGTCAGTTTATCATTAAAAGAACAATATTTACCTAAAGGGCCTTCCGATTTATGTCCAAAACATAATTTAAGCATTCTGCTTTCACTTTCTGATAAACTTGATACTCTTCTTGGTTTCTTTTTAATAAATGAAATGCCAACATCATCTAAAGATCCTTATGCGTTAAGAAGATCTGCTTTAGGAATTTTAAGAATAATTATTGAAAATAATTTAAAAATTAAATTAGAAGATTTCTTCAATGATAGAGTTATAAATCAATATAATTTACAAAATATTAATAAATTTGAGATTAAAAATTTAATAATTTTTTTAATAGAAAGATTTAGATTTTTTTTAAGATCAATTACTAAAAGGCAAGATGTAGTCAATGCTTTTTTTATTGAAAAAACCTTTAGCAGCGATTTTCTAACTCTTTATAGGAAATTTTTAGCTTTAAATGATTTTATTAAAAAAGGTGAAGGAAAAAAAATCATCGAATTAAATAAAAGAGCCCTAAATATAGTAACAATTGAAGGAAAAAAAATGGATGTAACTGATTCTATAAACAGTGATCTTCTAAAGGAAGAGCATGAGAAAATTTTAGTTAGTGCAATATATAATTTAAAAAAACAAATTAATGATGAAAAAGAGGATTTCAAAAAAGTATTAGATAATATTTCTAGTTTATATACGCCATTAAATAATTTTTTTGATAATGTTATGGTTAATGTCGCTGATATTAAAATCAAAGGCAATAGACTTGCAATACTAAAACAAGTTCTGAATACATTAAAAATTTATGCGGATTTTTCTAAAATACAGAAATGAAACTTATGGATATTAATAAAATAAAAAAAAATGGAAAAAAAGCCATAGCTGAGACTTTGGCTGAAATAGAAAAAAATCCTTTTGATAAAAAGACTCTATTACTACTATCGCAAACTTTTAAAACAAGTGCTGGTTATATTTTGGGCGTCACAGGTCCTCCAGGTGTTGGAAAATCTAGCTTAATCAAGAACTTAATAAAGGTTCATAGAGGTAAAAAAAAAACAGTAGCAGTAATAGCAGTAGATCCATCATCTAAGAAAACAGGAGGAGCTTTGTTAGGGGATAGAATTAGACTTTCAACTGATCCCAATGATAAAGGTGTATTTATAAGATCAATGGCTGCTAGAGACAAATTAGGAGGCCTTGCATCTATAACATTGTCATCAGCCTTTGTTTTAAATGCTATCTTTGATTTTACAATAATTGAAACAGTTGGAGTTGGGCAATCTGAAACAGACATTGCAAATATTGCAGATACAGTTTTATTTTGTGTTCAGCCTGGCTCAGGGGATTCATTGCAATTTATGAAAGCTGGAATTGTTGAAATACCGCATATAATTGCTGTAACTAAGTCTGACCTAGGGGATATTGCTGTTAATACTCATCATGACGTTATGAATTCGCTCAAACTAGGTGTTTTAGATGAGAACAAAAATATACCGGTTATTTCTGTTTCTTCTGAACAAAATACAAATATTAAAAATTTAATTTCTTTAATTAACAAACATAAAGAACAAAATAGTTTGAATGAATTTAGAAAAAAAATAAAATTAAAAAAAAGTAAATTTTGGTTAGAAGAGTCTGTAAAAGAACAATTTGGTGTTCGTGGAATAAAAAAATTAAAAAAATGTGGAATTAATAATAACTCACCCTTTTTACAATATTTAGATTTATTTAAATAATTAAAATATTTTTTTCTTTCTTTAATGATTGGATTTTTTTTATTTCCATCAAACCTAATGCTATATTTTCACAATAAGAAGTTACTTTACCAATTATTTCATTATTTTTTTTAATATATACTTCTTTTTTAAAGTTGCCTGAATAAGATTTTATTGTATAAAGTTTTTTTTTAACGGATCCTTTGTGTTTCATTCTACTAGTAACTTCTTGACCTACATAACAACCTTTTTTCCAGCAAATTGCATTGATATTGTCAAAATTATATTGGAGCATGTAAGCGTTATTATAAAGACCATCTTTTTTTATATCTGGAATGCAATTTAAGATTCTTAATTTTTCATATTCATAAAAATTTTTATTTATATTATTTCTTTTTATTATTTTTTTTATTTCATTCTCATTTTTTTTATCTAAACAAATAATTCTACAGCCTAGATTAAGTTTTCTAGGATCATTAAAAATAATTCTTTTATCAATTGTTTTATAGAAGCCTTCTTTTGGTAGAAGATTAAATATTTTGTGAAAAGAATCTCCATAGAATATAAAATAAGAAAAAGATTTTAGTTTAATAATTTTAATGTCGCGATTTAGTTTATATAAATCTAATTTTTTTTCTAAATCTTTTAAGAAATCTTTTGATGTATCTAAATGTATTTTATTATTATTCTTAAATAAAAAGAAATCATTTAATATTTTTCCTTGAGGAGTTAAAAATGCTGAATAAATTGAGTGATTTTTCTTTAATTTATTTACATCATTAGTAATTATTGCTTGTAAAAATGAAATAACATCTTTACCTTCAAAAGAAATTAGTGACCTATTATTCAATTTGTAATAAAACATTGAATATATAAAAAATAATAAATTAAATCTTTTTATGAAAGTACTTTTTATTACTTCTACTAGAATAGGCGATGCAGTTTTATCTACAAGTGTTTTAAATTATATAATTAAGATTCATCCTTCGAGTTCTATATATTTAGCCACGGGCGAAGACCCTTCATCGCTTTTTAAAGATTTTCAAAATGTTAAGAAAATTTATATTTTAAAGAAAAAAAGATTTAAATTTCATTGGCTTGAACTTTGGTATAAAACTATCTTTTTTAAATGGGATTTGGTTATTGATTTAAGAGGTTCAATAATATGTCATTTATTATATGCTAAGAAAAAATATATTTATAAATCAAATAATAATAAGTATTTACATATTCTCGATGAATTTTCCTCTTTGTTAAGAGTCAAAAGAATTGATTATCCCTCTATTTCAATCAATAAAAAGAATCTATTTAAAGCTAAAAGGAATAGTCCTAAATTTAAAAATGCTATTGCAATTGGTGCTTCAGCAAATTGGCCTGCTAAAGTATGGCCAGCAAAGAAATTTGCAAAATTAATTAAATTGCTTTTAAAAAATAATAACTTTGGAAAGAATGCCACTATAGTTTTTTTTGGTTCATCAAAAGATATAAAAGATACTAAAAAAATTCTAAATTCTTTAAAAAGTAAAAATATAAAAAACTTGTGTGGTAGATTAAATCTTTTAGAAGTCTATGCATATATTAAGCAATGTAAGATTTTTATAGGCAATGACTCTGGATTAATGCATATAGCAGCATCTAGTGGCATATGTACATTAGGTTTATTTGGCCCTAGTTTAGAGTCTCGATATGCTCCTAAAGGAAAAAAGGCTTATTTTATTCGAACTAAAAAAAGTTATAAATCTTTAACAGAAAATAAAAACTTTGATTGGAATACAAAAAAAAACTTAATGAATTCTTTATCTGTTTCTATGGTTTATAAAAAGATTTGTAAAATTTTGAAATAATTCTTTCTTTTTTACTTTATTAACAACGTACTATTAATAACTCTTTTAAATTGGTAGTAAAATTTGATGAACATTTATTTCTTTTCATTAACCATTTTTTTTTAATACCTTCAGATGCAATTTGTAAAGAATTTTTTCCGTGCTTTCTATTTATAGAATCTAGAGCATTCATTAGAATTTCTTTTTTTTTATTAACATTTCTAAATAGATTTAAATTAGAATATTCGGATTCTAATCCAGATAAAATAACGCCGGCTTTTTGATATAAAAAACCTGTTTTAAATATTTTATTTAAATTATTTAAAACTTTTTTGTTCAAAACAATTGAATCATTTGTGGGTATATCTATAGCTGTAGAAATACTATTTGCATAAAATTCTTTAGAATTTTTATTGTATGGACTAGTTCTAATATAAAGATGCACATGATTAGCAACTAATTTTTCATTTCTTATTTTTTCTGCTGCTCTTGTTATATATGCAGATACTGCTTCACGCATGTCTTTTAATAAAGTTATCCTTTTTCCAAAAGATCTTGATACACAACAACTTTTTCTTAATTTAAAATTATTTTCCAAGTCATAGCAGGATATTCCCTCTAATTCTAATTTTGTTTTTAATCCCAAAATATTTATATTTTTTTTTATCCACCCATTATCCTGTTTTATAAAATCGTAAGCATTATAAATATTACTTTTTATTAACAACTTAGATAATTTATTTCCAATTCCCCAAATTTTTTCTATTCCTATTTCTTTTAAAATATTTTTTTTATCTTTTATTTTACTAATATCAAAAACACCTTTAGTTTCAGGGTTATTTTTTGCAATTAGATTTGCAACTTTAGCAAGTGTTTTAGTTTCTCCAATACCAATACTTATTGGAATACCAGTCCATTGTAATATAATTTTCCGAACCTTTATTGCATATTTAGAATAATCATAAAGATTTTTAAGACTGGATATTTCCATAAAAGCTTCATCAATTGAGTAAATTTCTATATCAGGAAAAAATTGCCCTAGTGTTTTCATAACTCTATCCGACATACTTCCATATAAAGTGTAATTAGAAGAAAAAACTTTTACATCATGTTTTTCTATAATATTTTTAGCTTTGAATAATGGTTCACCCATTTTAATACCGAGAGCTTTTGCCTCGCTCGTTCTTGCAATAATACAACCATCATTATTAGACAAAACTACTACAGGTTTATTTTCTAGTTTTGGATTAAATACTTTTTCACATGAAGCATAGAAAGAATTACAATCTGCCAAAGCAAATACTTTATTCTTATTTTTAATATACATTATGAATAACTTTGGTAACCACTCCCCATATAGATATATTTGATTCGCTATTGATTTTAATATCATGATATTTTTTATTATCTGAACTTAATGAAAATACCTTTCTTGAAACTTTAATTCTTTTTACTGACAAATCTCCATCAATTGAAGCTATGACTATAGAATTGCTTTTAGGTTTTATACTCCTATCTACAATTAGTAAGTCACCAGAATGAATACCGGCTTGTAACATGCAGTTTCCTTGGGATTTTACTATAAAGGTAGAGGGAATATTCTTAATTAAATACCTGTTTAGGTCAATTTCTCCCTCTATATAATCAGCTGCAGGGGAGGGAAATCCTGCACATACAGCGTTTAAATATAATGTTATTTTCATTTTAAAATGTTCATGTTTTGTTCTCTTTTATATTGTTTTATTCAGTAAGTCAAGGTAGTTTTTGACACAGTAATTTATGATAAAATAATAATGTTTATTTATATTTAACTTAATTTGGAGGTGCAAATGCCTGAAGAACTTTCATTCTATGACGTAAAGACTAAAAAAAAGTTTACTACATCAGAGTACAGAATAGAAGATAAGAAAGGCAGAAAATTTGCAGTAACAAAATCTCAAGAAGGCTCCCATGAATGTTGGAGAGTAGTTTCAAAAGATTTTGCTTCAGCAAATGGCGGATAATTTTAGTAAGAACTAATTAATTGTGATGTAGTTAACTTTACAAAGTTGGCTACGTCCAATTTTTTTTAGTTTTGGTGCCGCCAAGTAGAATTGAACTACCGACCCCACCATTACCAATGGTGTGCTCTACCACTGAGCTATGGCGGCAAATTTTATATAAAATTTATCAAGTAATAATATTAATATATAAAATAAAAAGATATATTATAATCTCGTATTCATATAACCGATGTTATTTTGTTTATGAAAACTAAGAATAAAATAAAGAAAGAAAATTTCTTAAAAAAACAAGAGAAGTTGATTGTAAAATTAAAAGAAAATTTAGTAAGAAGAAAAAATTCAAAGAAGTGAGGTTTGTTTTATGTCAATAATGTCAGATAAATGGATTAAAAAGATGGCTAAGGAAAAAGGAATGATAGAACCTTTTCAAGAAAATCAAATTAGAAAGGGTGGAATTTCTTATGGTCTTTCTTCTTATGGCTATGATGCGAGAGTTTCAAATCATTTTAAAATATTTACCAATGTAGATTCTGCTGTAGTTGATCCCAAAAAATTTTCTCAAGAAAGTTTTGTTGATAGAAAAACTGATATTTGTGTTATTCCTCCAAATAGTTTTGCTTTAGCTAGGACAGTAGAATATTTTAAAATACCAAGAAATATAATGGTAATATGTTTGGGGAAATCAACTTACGCTCGTTGTGGTATAATAGTTAATGTAACACCATTAGAACCGGAATGGGAGGGCCATGTTACTCTTGAATTTTCAAATACAACACCATTACCTGCAAAGATATATGCAAACGAAGGAGCGTGCCAATTCCTTTTTTTACAAGGCGATTCTGATTGTGAAATATCCTATGCAGATAGAAAAGGAAAATATCAAAAACAAAGAGGCGTTACATTGCCAAAACTCTAATTAGTTACTATCTAAATAAGATGGAAATTATAACTATAAAAGGCGGTAAGCCACTCTTTGGTAAAATTCAAATTAGTGGATCAAAGAATTCTTCTTTACCTATCTTATCTTGTTGTTTATTAACAGATAAAAAATTATCTATTTTAGGCATTCCAAAATTAACTGATACTTTTTTCTTTTTAGAATTATTATCTTCTCTCGGTGTAAAGATTTCAGATATTAATAATTTATCAAAATCTCAAAGAGTAAATCTTCAAGCTAAAAATATAACAAACAACAAAGCTCCTTATGATTTAGTAAAAAAAATGCGAGCTTCTATTTTAGTTCTAGGACCTTTATTGGCTAGAACTGGGAAAGCTATTGTTTCATTACCAGGCGGTTGTGCAATTGGTTCTAGACCAGTAGATATACATTTAGAAGCATTTGAAAAGTTAGGAGCAAAAATTTCAATTGAAGATGGTTATATTAATGCAAATGCACCTAAGGGTTTAAAAGGAAATAAAATTGTTTTTCCAAAAATATCAGTTGGCGCAACTTCAAATGTTATGATGGCTTCTGTTTTAGCTAAAGGAATTACAGAAATAATAAATGCAGCAAGAGAACCAGAAATAGTTGATCTTGGGAATTGTTTAATTTCAATGGGTGCAAAAATTAAAGGATTAGGAACAAACAGAATATTAATTCAAGGCGTAACAAGTTTAAAAGAAACTCAATATAAAGTTATGTTTGATAGAATTGAGGCTGGCACTTATGCACTTGCAATAGCAATAACTGGAGGAGAAATAGAACTTATAGGTGCAAAAAAAGAACCATTAATTCTTTTTTTAAATTTATTAGAAAATATAGGAATTAAATATTCCGTAACAAACAAAAGCATTATTTTTAAAAAAAACTCTAATGTTTTAAATCCTGTAGACGTAGCAACTGAACCTTATCCAGGTTTTCCAACAGATTTACAGGCACAATTAATGGCTACAATGTCAATAGCAAATGGAGTATCTGTTATCACAGAGAATATATTTGAAAATCGTTTTATGCATGTTTCAGAACTTATACGAATGGGAGCAAATATAAATTTGAAAAGTAATTTGGCAATCATTAAAGGAGTAAAGAAACTTAAAGGAGCTAAAGTTATGGCAACTGATCTCAGAGCTTCTGTTTCCTTAGTTTTAGCTGCTTTGGCAGCAGATGGTGAAACAAATATAAGTCGTGTTTATCATATTGATAGAGGCTATCAAGATATAGTGCAAAATCTTAGAAAATGCGGCGCTAATATAGAAAGAGAAAAAATATGAAATTAAATACAAAAAAAATATTAGCTATGCCAAAAGGTCGTATAAAGGAAGAAGTTATTCCATTAATTAATTCTTTAGGCATAAAACCTGAAGAAGATTTTTTTAAGGAAAATATTAGAAAACTTTTGTTCAAAACAAATATAAATAACTTTTTCTTAATAAAAGTTAGAAATTTTGATGTACCTACAATAGTGGCCTTTGGAGGAGCAGATTTCGGTATTGTTGGTAGCGATGTTTTAGCTGAAATTGATTATGAAGAAATTTATACTCCTTTGGATTTAAATATTGGTAAGTGTAAATTAGTATTGGCAAAACAAAAGAAACAAAAAAATGTTTTAGATTCTTCAGGTAGTCGAATAAAAGTTGCAACTAAATACCCTATTTCTACACAAAAGTTTTTTCAAAATAAAGGAATTCAAATAGAATGTATAAAATTAAATGGCGCAATTGAAATAGCACCGCAGCTGAGAATTTCTCAAGTGATTGTAGATTTAGTTTCATCAGGTAAAACTTTAAAAGAAAATGATCTTGAAATTGTAGAAAAAATAAGCGATATATCGTCTAAATTAATTGTAAATAGAATTTCATCGAAAACTCAGTCTGATGATGTAAATAAAATAATTAATTTATTTGAGAAAAGAAATAATGATTAAAAAAATAATTATTAAAAATATTGATATTGAAAAATATACCAAAAATTTAGTACGTACAACTAATAAACTTGAAGGTAGAATTGGCAATGAAGTTGAGAAAATTATAGATAGAGTTAGAAAAGAGGGAGATAAAGCGCTTCTATTTTTTGCAAAAAAATTTGATAACTGTGTTCTAAATAAGAAGACTATCAGAATAAAAAGAAGTGATATAAATAAATTTGCAAAAAAATGTCCTAAAGATATAGAGAAAGCATTGGTTTTTTCTGCTGAAAGAATAAAAAAATTTCATAAATATCAAATACCAAATAGTTATAAATTTCAAGATAAGCAAGGTGTTTTACTTGGATCTAAATGGTTGCCAATTTATTCTGTCGGGATTTATGTTCCAGGCGGGACAGCTCTTTATCCTAGCTCAATACTTATGAATTCTATTCCAGCAAAGATTGCTGGGGTCAAGAAGATAGTAATGGTTATGCCACAAAAAAATAAAGATCTTAATCCAATCATTGCAAAAGCTGCTCAAATAGCAAAGGTAGATGAAATATTTAGAATAGGTGGAGCACATTCTATAGCTGCACTTGCTTTAGGCACAGATACAATTTCACCTGTAGATAAAATTGTTGGTCCAGGAAATATTTACGTAACTATTGCAAAAAAGAAATTATTTGGAGAAGTCGGGATAGATATGTTAGCAGGCCCTTCAGAAATATTAGTGGTTGCAGATAAAGATAATGATCCTGATTGGATAGCAACTGATCTATTATCTCAAGCAGAACATGACATTAATTCAAGGTCAATTTTGATAACAAATAACCTCTTTTTTGCAAAAAAAGTATTAAAATCTGTTGATTTTATTTTAAAAAAGTTACCGAGAGTGCAAATAGCATCTAAAAGCTGGAAAAAGAATGGACAAATAATTGTATTAAAGAATTTTTCTTCTGTACATAAAATTATTAATTTATTATCACCAGAGCATTTAGAAATAGCAGTTAACAAACCTGATGTTATTTTTAAAAAGGTAAGAAATGCTGGTTCAATTTTTTTAGGAAAATATACTCCAGAAGCCATCGGAGATTATGTAGCTGGTCCAAATCACGTTTTACCAACCTCAAGAAGTGCAAGATATTCGTCTGGTCTAGGTGTCTTAGATTTTTTAAAAAAAACAACTTTTACCAAATGTAATAAAAAAAGCTTGCAATTAATATCTAATCAGGCGATAAAATTAGCAGAAGCAGAAGGTTTATATGGGCATGCTTTATCTATTTATATAAGGAAAAATAATTAATGGCTAAAGAAGAATCTTTAGAATTTGTAGGAACAGTTGTAGAGCTTTTGCCTAATGCTATGTTTAAAGTGAAACTTGAAAATAATCATGAAGTTCTTGCACACACATCTGGGAAAATTAGAAAAAATAGAATAAGAGTCTTAGTAGGAGATAAAGTTGATGTAGAAATGACTCCTTATGATTTAACAAAGGGAAGAATTGTTTTTAGACATAAAAGTTAATATATTTATTTTATTATTTTGATTTTAAGAAATTATACTACTATTGTTATTAAATTTTTTTGCCCAGGTAGCTCAGTCGGTAGAGCAAAGGACTGAAAATCCTTGTGTCGTTGGTTCAATTCCAACCCTGGGCACACTTAAAAAAATATGAAAAAAAAAATTGCTTTAGTAACTGGAATAACGGGACAAGATGGCGCTTACATGGCTAAACTTTTATTGAATTATGGCTATAAAGTTTACGGAGCTTATCGAAGAACCTCCTCTTTTAATTCTTGGAGATTAGAAGAATTAGGGATTCAAAATACTATTGAATTAGTTCCATTTGAGTTACTTGAAAAATCAAATATAGAAAGAACAATTAAATTAATTAAACCAAATGAATTATACAATTTTGCAGCGCAAAGTTTTGTTGAGCTATCATTTCAAAACCCAATTTATACAGCAAACGTTGATGCAATTAGCACACTAAAAATTTTGGAAAGTATAAGAATGATTAATAGAAGTATTAAATTTTATCAAGCTTCTTCCTCTGAAATGTTTGGAGGTGTAACAGACCAAGTATTAGATGAAAGATCTAAATTTTATCCACGAAGCCCTTATGCTGTTGCAAAGGCTTTTGGGCATTATATTACAATTAATTATAGGGAAGCTTACGGCATATTTGCTTGTTCAGGTATATTATTTAATCATGAATCACCATTAAGGGGTATTGAATTTGTAACTAGAAAAATAACTTCAACTTTAGCAGAAATTAAAGCAGGAAGAAAAAAAGTACTTGAGCTTGGAAATTATTATGCAAAAAGGGATTGGGGATACGCAGGAGATTTTGTTGAAGGAGTTTGGAAAATGTTACAAGCAAAGAAACCATGCGATTATGTTTTAGCAACTGGCGAACAACATTCTGTTAAAGAATTTGCAACATATGCTGCAAAATTATACGGATACAATATAGATTGGCGTGGAAAAAAACCAAATGAATACGCTGTTGATAAAGACACAAAGAAGATTCTTATCAAAAAAAATCCAAAATATGATAGACCTTCTGATGTTTTTACTTTAAAAGGCCGAGCAAACAAAGCTAGAAAAGATCTAAAATGGAGCCCAAAAACAAAATTTAAGAATTTAGTTAAAATGATGGTTGAGGCTGATAGAAAAAGATCAATTAGTGGTAGAATTTTATATTAACTTAATCTCTGTTATAAATATCTTCCAGCCTAATAATATCATTCTCCAGTAATCGTTCTCCGCTTTGAACTTCTATTATAATTAAAGGATCTTTACCTATATTCTCAACTCTATGAATTGTTTTATTTGGAATGCTTATTGATTGGTTCTTATTAAGTTTATAATTTTTATTATTTTTTGTCACTTTAGCTATGCCTTGAATAATAATCCAATTTTCAGATCTATATAAATGTTTTTGTAAAGATATCTTTTGCTTAGGATTAATAATTAATCTTTTAACTTGATAATTTTTTTCAGTTAATAATACTTCAAACGAACCCCAAGGTCTGTAAACTTTAGGGTGGTATAAAATTTTTTCTTTATTAATTTTTGATAATTTTTCTATGCTTTTTTTAATATTTGTGTCTTTATTATTAGGCATTATTAATAAAGCATCTTTTGTAGACACAACTACTATACCTTTTTGTCCTATAATCAATACTTGTTGATTTTCGGAATGAATTATAGAATTTTTTACATCAGTAGTTTCTATAGGACCTTTTAACAAATTGTTTTGTTTGTTTTTTTTAGATAAATTATAAATTGATGGCCAGGACCCCACGTCATTCCACCCGACTTTAAAACTTTTTAAAACTACATCTTTTGAATTTTCTAGAACTGATTTATCTATAGGTTTAGAAATTGTTTGGGAAAAGTATTTTCTTGATAATCTTAGAAAATCTAAGTCTTTATTGGCTTTTTTTATTGCTTTAATTGAGTTTAAAAAAGTTTTTTTATCATGATTTGAGATTTCATTTAGCATTTTATTAGCTTTACAAAAGAAAATTCCCGAGTTCCAGAAAAAACTTTTATTTTTTAAATATTTTTTTGCTTTAGCTAAAGTTGGTTTTTCTTTAAATTCTTCTACAACATAAATTTTATTTTTTCTATCTATAACTTTGCCTTTTTTTATATAACCGAAATTTGAATCTGGTTCGTTTGGCGAGACTCCAAATGTCACAATTTTATTTTCTTCACAAATTTTTTGACAATGATTTATTATATTCTGGAACTTTCTTATATCATTTATTTTGTGATCAGATGGAAGTATTAAAATTTTTCCTTTTTCTTCTATTTCTTTTACAATATAGGAAGCAATTGCAACAGCAGGACCGGTATTTTTTGGCAATGGTTCAAGTACAATTAACTTTGGCTTTATGCCTAATTCTCTAAGTTGTTCTGCAATTAAAAAACGATGTTCATCGTTACAAATTAATATGGGCGAATGAAAAATATTCTTATTTTTTATTCTAAGTAAAGTTTCCTGAATTAGTGTATAATCTGAATTTATTTTTAAGAATTGTTTTGGAAATGATAAACGGGATTCAGGCCAAAGCCTTGTACCAGAACCACCAGACAAGATTATAGGGTATATTTTATTAATTTTCACTATTAAATGATTTATGAGCAAATCTAAACTAATTCAATCTAAAAATATAGTTATTTCTACACAATGTTTTCCTCCTGTAATTGGCGGTATAGAAAATTTAATGAAAGGATTATCAGATAATTTATATAAAAATAAATTTAACCTATTTTTATTTGCTGATAGTAAAAATCCCTTAGAGGAAGAAAAGTATGATAAAAGTCAAAAATATCAAATTATGAGATATAAAGGAATTAAAATTATTAGAAAAAGAAAAAAAAGTTTAGATATTAATAAATTTATAAAATTTAAAAAAAATATTAATTTTATTATTTGTGATACATGGAAAAGTGCTGAGAATTTACTTAAAACTGAGGTAGTAAAAAATATAAAAATATTTTGTTTAGCTCATGGTAACGATGTATTAACTAAAAGAAGTTTGATTAGGCGAAGAAGATTAAAGAAAGTTTTTTCAAATATAAATTGTATTATTGCTAATTCTTATTTTACAAAAAAAAAAATCACAGATTTAGGAATTAATTCCAAAAAAATTAAAGTAATTTATCCAGGAATAGATAATATTTCTCTTTCCAATAAAAATAAATATTTTAATCAATTTAGAAAATTTACTCCAATTTTAATAACTATTGCTAGACTTGAAAAAAGAAAAAATCATAAAAAAATAATTTATGCTGTAAATGATTTAATTAAAAAATATAAGAATTTAATTTATATAATTG
>CAYNCC010000019.1:0-14270 GCA_964396035.1 uncultured Alphaproteobacteria bacterium | reverse complement strand
ATTTCCCAAACCTTCACCTTTGGAAGCACCTTTTACTAGTCCAGCAATATCAATAAAATTTAATTGTGTTGCTATTATATTTTTTGAGTTTTCAATTTTACCTATTTTCTTTAGTCTTTCATCAGGAACTTCAACTATTGCTTTATTAGGTTCTATAGTACAAAAAGCATAATTTGACGCCTTAGCATTTTGTGAATTAGTTAATGCGTTAAATAATGTTGATTTTCCAACATTTGGTAATCCTACTATGCCACATGAAAAACCCATTTATTTTTTTGAAAGTTTGTTCATTAATACAGAGATATCATTTGAATTAGAACTTATAAAATATTGCAAAAATGAAGTTATCCTATTGATAGAATATACTATTTCTTTTTCTTCTTTTTTTTCAAAATCTTCTAGAACAAACTTATCTACGTTTTTATTATTTTTAGGTCTATCGATACCAATTCTTATTCTTTTATAGTTTTTTCCTATCAATTCATTAATACTTTTAATGCCATTGTGACCTGCATCTCCTCCACCAACTTTAATTTTTATTTTACCAAGTGGTAAATCTAAATCATCGTGAATAACTAAAATATTTTCTATATTAATTTTGTAAAAATTTATAAATTTTTTTATAGATTGACCTGATAAATTCATAAATTCTTTTGGTTTCAAAGTTACAATTTCTTCATTTGATATTTTTCCTTTTGAAACATTACCAAACTTTTTTAAAATTATATTTTTTAGATTATATTTTTTTGTGATCATATCTATTGTCATATAACCGACATTGTGTCTATTTCTTTTATATTTTGATCCTGGGTTACCCAACCCTACTAAAAGGTACATTTTTTTAAAAATTAATTAATGATAATAAATTTATTTTTTTGGTTCTTCTTCTTTTTTATCTTGGTTTTCTTTATTTTCTTCTGTTTCTGCTTCACCTTCTTTAGTTTCTTTATCTCCTTCACCTTCTTCACCTTCTTCACCTTCTTCATCTTCTGTTTCTGGTTCTTCTTCTACTGCCATAATTGTAGGAGCAGCTACAGTTGCTATTGTAAAGTCTCTATCTGATATAACAGGCGCGACACCTTCAGATAATTTAATATCACTCATATGTATAACCGCACCAATTTCTAAGTCTGTTAAATCTACTTCTAATTTTTCGGGAATATTCTTTATATTGCATGATAATTCTACTTCTCTTCTTACAACATTCAACACTCCTCCTTTTTTTAAGCCTGGCGATTCTTCTTCATTTATGAAATTAATTAGAACATTTATGTTTATTTTTGAATTCTCATTTATTCTTAGAAAATCAATATGAATAGGTTTGTCACTTAGAGGATCAGTTTGTATTTCTCTGGGTAGCACTTTTACACTTTCTTTATTCATTTTTAAATTAAAGACTGTAGAAAAAAAACCCGTCTTAGACATTTCTTTAGTTATTTCAAGATATTTTAAGAAAATGTAAGCTGGTTTTTTTTTATCTCCATATACTACCGCAGGCACATTCCCGCTAATTCTAGTTTGCTTAGCATTGCTTTTACCAATTTTTTCTCTGGCGCTTACATTTAAACTAATTTCTTTCATTTCAATCTATTACCTGAATAGAATAAGTTATAATTAAATACAAAATAATTTCAATAATTATATGTTATTTATTAAAACAATACTGACACTGATTTTTCTAAACTAATTCTTTTAATAGCTTCTCCTAATAATTTTGCTATAGATAAAGATCTTATTGTATTGGAAGTTCGAATACCTTGAGTCAATTCTATACTATCAGTTATAACTAAACTTTTTAAAGGCGATTTAGATATTTTTGAGATTGCTTTACCAGAAAATACGCCATGAGTTATATATGCATATACTGCTTTTGCTCCATTTTTTTCTATAGACTTTGCTGCATTACACAATGTTCCTGCAGAATCAACTATGTCATCGATAATTATACAGGTCTTATTTTTTATATTACCTATAATATTCATCACCTCCGATTTTCCTGGCTCTCCTCTTCTTTTATCAATAATAGCAATTTCACACTTTAATTGAGCAGCAATTTCTCTTGCTCTTGTTATGCCTCCGACGTCAGGCGAAATAAATGTAATTTTTTCTTTTTTAAAATTTTTTTTTATATCTTTAATAAAAATTGGAGAACTATATAAATTATCAGTCGGTATATCGAAAAAACCTTGGATTTGACCCGCATGAAGATCTAGAGTTAAAACTCTATCTGCTCCAGCATTTGTTATTAAATTAGATACCAGTTTAGCAGTAATTGGAGTTCTAGGCCCAGTTTTTCTATCTTGTCTTGCATAACCAAAATAAGGAATAACAGCGGTTATTCTTTTTGCAGATCCTCTTTTTAAAGCATCAATAACAACTAAAAGCTCCATTAGATTGTCATTCGCTGGATATGAAGTAGATTGTATTACAAAGACATCTTCTCCTCTAACGTTTTCTAGTATTTCTACAAAAATTTCCATATCTGCAAATCTTTTTATAGAACATTTGCATAGAGGTTTTTTCAAATACCTAGATATTGCTTCTGATAAATCATTATTACTATTACAGGAAACTATTTTCATTTTTAATTTACTTAATTATACTAAAGTTATAATAGACATACATCTTCCATAATCTAATTCGTTGTTCTCTTTTGACCTCCTATAACTAAAGAAATTTTTTTTATCTTTATAAGTGTCAAAAGATCTATAATAATTTTTTTTTATACCAGTTTCTTTAATTTTAGATCTTATATATAAATTAAAATTAAATTTTAAAGATTTATCTTTATTAATTTTAAAAAAAAATTTTTTATTTTTGTTATTTTTATAGATAAATTTCTTATAAAAGTCATATTTTACCCAATAAGAATCTTTTCCAATACAGGGTCCTATACATGATATTATGTTGTTTAATTTAGAACCATATTCAAGCATTAATTTAACACCATTATTTATAATGTTTTTTTTTGCACCTCTCCATCCTACATGCATTGCACATATAATTTGTTTTTTTTCATTAATTAAAAAAACTGGAGCACAATCAGCTGTTAAAATTCCTAAGACTAATTTATTAGACACTGTTAAAAGACCATCAGCTTTAATTTTTTTAATTTTTGTATTATTTTTTACAACTTTTATTATATTGCTATGGATTTGATTTGGGACTATTAGTTTCTTTCTTTGCAACCCTAGCTTTTTTAATGCAATTTTTCTATTTTCTATAATTATTTTTTTATTATCTTTTGAACTTAGACCACAATTTAGAGAAGAATATATAGATTTACTATTACCCCCATTTCTTGAGAAAAAAGCATGTTTAATAAAAGATAATTTTTTTATTTCTTTATATACAAACATTTTTAAAAAAAACCTTCAGGTTTTTTATTATTTAAATTTGATATAGAAACTACCTGAAAGCATTCTCCCATTTTATTTTTATTAATTAAAAATTTTAGACTGTTATTTATTTTCTGTTTTTGTTTTTGAGAAGCATTTTTTTTTAACATCTTTGCTCTTAATAAAATTCCTAATTTTATTAAAAAATTTCTTTGAGAAATAGGGCCATAAAAATTTAATTTAAAATTTTTTGAAATCTTTTTTATCAATTCAAAATCTACATGAACACTTAAATCACTTATTCCAATATTAGTTAATGGATTATTTTTTTTATGATTTTTTATACTTTTGAGTGTATTTCCGTAAGTATTCTTTTTTTCATAATCTATAATTAAAAAGTTTCCTTTAGTTTGATTAAATTTTTTAAACAGTTCATTAATTAAGCTTAATGATTGTATTGGTATCTCATAAATTTCACCAATTTTTTTTTTTATATTTGGAATAAATTTTTCAAGAAGCGTTGGATTGTTTGATAATGTATAATAGAAATTTTCTTTATTATTAAAATTAACAAGTATTTCTCTCCATCCGTTCTTTGTGTATTGTAATTGTTTAATAGGTAAAGCATCAAAAAATTCATTAGCAACTATAATAAAAGGCTCTTTTTTAATTTTTTGTGTATTTTCTATCCAACTAATTTTCTTTAATAATTTGTAATTTACTTGTAAAAAATTCTTTTTTTGATGCATTCTCAATTTTTTACTTGTTTCTAATAAATATATTTTTTTACAAGCATTTGCACAGTTTTTATTTAAATTCAATGTTCTTGTTATATCTATCATTAAATTTCCTGTGCCAGGACCCAATTCAATAATGTTAAATTTATTTGGTTGTCCTAACTTTTTCCAAGAATCTATTATCCAAATACCAATTAACTCACCAAACATTTGGCTAATTTCTGGTGCAGTAATAAAATCTCCTTTTTTACCAAACGGAAAGATTTTTTTGTAATAACCAAACTTTGGATTCTGATTTGCTTCAGCCATGAAATCAGAGATACTTATAGGTCCAAAATTTAATATTCTTTTTTTTAAAACTCTTTCAAATGATTTCATTTTTGTTTATTTTCTTTTTTAAAATATATAACCCAATAATAAAAAAAATTATTGAGTATATTTGCCCAATTGACAAATTAAAAAAAAGTAACCCAATATGATTATCAGGTTCACGAAAATATTCACAAAAGAATCTAAATATGCTGTAGAAGATTAGAAAATAAGAAGATATATATCCACTTTTTGATCTTATAACCTTATTATTAATTAATAAATTTAGAATTATAAATAAAACAATTCCTTCAAAAAATGCTTCATAAATTTGACTAGGATGCCTAATTAAATTATCTATATGAGGAAATACCATTCCAAAATCAGTATTAGTAGTTCTACCAACCAATTCCCCGTTAATGAAATTTGCAATTCTACCAAAAAAAATTCCAATTGGAGCTGAACAAGCAACTAAATCTGATAAAACAAATAATTTTATATTATTTTTTTTAGAAAAAAATATTATTGAAATAATAACTCCAATTAAACCACCGTGAAAAGACATTCCACCATGCCATATTTTTATAATTTCATATATATTGTTTAAATAATATTCTGGATTATACAGTATTACATAGCCTAATCTTCCACCTAAAATAACACCTAAAGCGACCCATAAAAAAAAATCATTTATTAAGGTATTATTTAATTTTAATTTAAATAATTTATTTAAATATTTTATGTATTGTATGCCTAGTATTAGGCCTAAAATATAAGCAATTGAATACCATCGAATATCTAGTGGGCCTAATGAAAATATTATTGGATCAATATATGGAAAAGTAATTATAAAATCTCCATTCATTAAATTAATTTTTATTTATTGTTTTTTAATATAACATTTTATTCCATCTTCTAATGTTTTGAATTTCTTTAAATATCCAACTTTTTTTAATTTTTTTATATCTGCCTTAGTATAGTATTGATAATGTTTTAGAATATTATTTGGAGCTTTAATATATTTAATTTTTTCTTTTTTTTTTAGATTTTTAAACATTATTTTTGCAAGATCTAAAAATGTTCTACTTTTACCAGTGCCTACATTAAAAATTCCAGATATTTTAGGATTTTTATATAACCATAGCATTACATTTATACAATCTTCTACATAAATAAAATCTCTACTTTGTTTTCCATCTTTAAAATCTTTATTATGTGATTTAAACAAAAGAATTTCCTCATTATTTTTCATTTTAGGGAATAGATAAGACACGACACTCATTTGTTTTTTTTTATGTAGTTCGTTATTTCCATAAACATTAAAAAATTTAAGGCCTATCCATTGAGGAGGCAAAGTATCGTTATTATTAATTTTTTTTGACACATATAAATCAAAAAGATGTTTACTTTTACCATAAAGATTTAATGGTTTTAATTTTTTTAAATATTTCAAAGATATTGAATCTTTAAAACCATTCTTTCCATTTCCATAGGTAGCTGCACTCGATGCATAAGATAAAGGTATACTATTTTTTTTACAAAAATCCCATAATTTGCATGAAAATTCATAATTATTTTTTATAAGTTTTGAATAATTTGTAGCAGTTGTTGCAGATATTGCACCCAAATGAAATACATATTTTATTTTATTTTTATTTTTTTTTAAAAAATTTATTAAACCTGAAGGTTTTATCAAAAATCTATATTTACCTTTTCTAAGATATGCATTTTTTATTTTTGATCTTGCATTGTCACAAACGACAATATTAGATTCGTTTATTTTATTTAGTGCATAAATTAAATTAGAACCGATAAAACCTGCTCCGCCAGTAACAATTATCATGTTTCAAAAAAAATTAAATTCATTGATATAAATTTCACTATAAAGAATTATGTAAAATAAAACAAAAAAAAAAATATATGCAAATATACCAATATTTAGTATAATATTAATTTTATATACAACATTTAGTATATTTATATGAAATCTTCAATTACAGGGGTAAATAATTTAAAACTTAACCCTATAAATTTGTTTGAGAGAATTATAATTTCAAAAAATTGGGCTTTCGAAAGGCCTATTGACGACGAGATTTTCATAGAAATACCTACTAAATATTCAAATCTTATAGTTCAAGTTACTTGGTTAAAAAAAGAAGAAAGGATTGATATTAGAGCATCTTTTTATTTGAAAATGGATTTTTCAAGCAATATTGAAATATATAAATTATTAAATTTAATAAATAACATAATTAATTTTGGTCATTTTCAAATTAATTCTAATAAATATCCAACATTTAAAAATTCAATTTCATTTTGTGACGAGAAAAAACCAGAATTTCATTTGATAGAAGAGACATTAAACGATGCTGTTTCTGAAAGCGAACGTTTTTTTCCAGCATTTCAATTAGTTCTTTGGGCCGGAAAAAAAGCAGAAGAAGCCATATCTTTTCTTGATTTTAAAACTGAAGGTATAGCCTAATTGAAATACGACTTACTTATCATTGGATGTGGTGAAATTGGCGAATGTTTAATTCAAGGTTTGCTAAGAAAAAAGAAGTTTTTGTTTAAAAAAATTAATCGAATTAATATTTTAGAAAAGAATAAAAAAAGATGTAAATTTTTAAAGAAAAAATACTCAAATAAAATTACTTTCATTAATAATAATGTAATTAGAGAGACAAAAAAAAATTTTCGTTTTATTTTTTTATCTATCAAACCAAAAGATTTAAATAAAAATATACGAAATTATCAAAAAATTTTTAATAGTGAAACAGTTGTATATTCATTATTAGCTGGAAAAAAATTGTCAGATATAAATTCCTTTTTCCCAAATATAAAAAATATTTTTAGAGTAATGTTAAATACTCCAATTTGTCTAAATGAAGGCACAATAGTTTATAAGAATTTCAGAAATAAATTTTCTAAAACTGATTTATTTTTATTAAATTTACTTGGAGAAATTTATTATTTAAAAGATGAGAAATTTTTTAATATTTTAACTGCTGTTGTAGGAAGTGGTCCTGCTTTTTTTTACTTTTTAGTTGAAGCATTAGAAAAAAAAACTATCAGTTCAGGATTGCAAAGAAATTTAGTAGAAAAATTAATCAAAAATACTTTTAAGGGCACTGCAGAACTTCTAAATAATTCTCTTGATAATGCAGAAACATTAAGAAAAAAAGTTACTAGTAAAGGTGGAACCACTGAGGCCGCTATTAGAAATCTTGAAAAAAATAATTTTAAAGGACTAATTAGTAATTCTGTAAATCAAGCTATAAAAATATCAAAAAAATTATAATTTATTTTATTTTATCTAAATTTATAATTATTTATAAAATATAATATTTTTTTATGTTAAAAGATAAAATAAATATACAAGATTCATTAATGACTATTCTTTTAAATAAAGAATATAAAAAAATACAAATGAATGAAATTCTTAAGAAATCAAAGCTAAAGTCTAAAAAATCTTTTCTATACTATAAAAACAAAGAAGAAATACTAATAGATTTCTTTGAAAGAATTGATTTAATTATGAAAAAGAAATTGATTAATATAAAAATGAGTAAAAATGTGAAAGATAACTTATTTGAAGTATTCATGATAAGAATAGATATTTTAAAACCTTTTAAAAAAAGCGTAAATAATGTTTATCTTTCTGTAAAACATCAACCAAATTTGTTTCTTTGTTTGTATCAAAGTTTTTTTAAAACTATTAAGTTAATTTTAGATTTATGTTATATAAAAACTGATCCTATAAAAGGCCACTTAAAGTTTATGATTTTTGCCTTAATTTATTTTTCAACAATACAAGAATGGTTTAATGACTTTTCTGAAGACAGTGAAAAAACTATGTCTATTTTAGATAAAAGATTAGGTATGTTTGAAGATTTTTTTATACAGGTAAACTAATTATAACTCTTAATCCGCCTAATTTAGAATCTTCTAAGGTAATTTCACCTCCGTGTGAAAGAGTTATATCCAATGCTATTGTCATTCCTAGACCGACACCGCCTTTGTTACGATTTCTTGAGTCATCTAATTGATAAAATGGTTGAAAAACCTTATTTCTTTCTATCCTTGGTATTCCTGGACCATCATCATCTATAATAATTTTTAAATTATTTTCTTTTTCTTTAAAATGAATATCAATATTATTTGCAAACTTAATACTGTTAGATAAAATATTATTTATACACCTTTTAAAAGAATTTTCTCTAATTGAAATTATTACATTATTTTTTTCTTCAAAATTAATATTTTTTCTTTTATATCGATTTATTATTTTTTTTATTAATTTTGTTTTATAAATATTTTTTCTTTTTTCTTTATTTTCTTCTTTTGCATAATCTAAATATTCTTTAACTATTCCTTCCATTTCTTTTAAATCTTTTTGAAATTCTATTCTTTTGTTTAAAGGAATTTTCTCTATTTCAAATCTCATTCTAGTCAAAATTGTTCTTATATCATGGGAAATTGAAGAAAACATTTTATTTCTTTGCAATATTGAATTTTCTATTCTTTCTTTCATTATTTGAAAAGCTATAGCCGCTCTTCTTATTTCTTTTGCACCAGATGGTTTAAAGTTTTTAACATCCTTTCCTTTCCCAAATCTATCAACTACTATAGCAAGTCTTCTAATAGGTTTAATTTGATTACGAAGAAAAATTAATGCCACAATAAATAAAATGATTGATGAGCCAATCATCCACAAAATAAAAATATAAGTTGTAGAGCTATAAATTCTTTTTTTATTAGTCTTAAATTCTAAAACTCCATTATCAACCTGAACAAAAATCTTTATAAGTTTTTTTTTATCATGAACTTCAACTTTAAAAAATTTTTTTAAAGGCAACAAAGCATCTATCAAATGCTTCTCTAAAACTGTTGGGTTGCTTGGATAATTAAAAATATCTATTTTTTTATCTAGTTTAAATTTTGATTGTATATGCAGTTTATTTGACGCATCATTTAAAAACCAACTTTTATCTTCAGGTGATTTAAATTTTTGAAATGATTCAACTAATAAAGCAATATCTCCTGCAAAATTTATAGTTCTGTGCCTAGTTATAGTATCCCAATGTCTATTATAAAAAATCAAAGTTACAATTATTTGAAGGATAATTAATGGCGTTAGCAAAATTAATATCGATCTTCCTAAAAGGGTTTTTGGTAAAAATTCTTTTATCATAATTAAGAAAATTTGTTACTAATCAGTTTTTAAAACATATCCTCTACCTCTAACTGTTTGTAGATATGTAGGAAATTTCTTATTTTTTTCTATTTTACGTCTCAATCTTGTTATTTGAACATCTAAAGCTCTACTCTGTAATGATATTTGCAGAATTTTAGATAGGTCTTCTCTATAAATTGGATTGCCATTATTTTTTGCTAATATATTTAGTATCTTTGATTCTGATGGTGTAAGAATAATCCTTAAATTATTTTTTGTTAAGATTTCTTTTTTTATATTAAATTTAAATGGTCCAAATTTAACAAAATTTCTTTTAACTATTTTTTCATTGTTTCCTTTTAGTAGATTTTTTATTTTTAAAAGTAGTTCTTTTGGTTCAAAAGGTTTTGGTAAGTAGTCTTCTGCTCCCATTTCTAAACCATTAATTCTATCTTCTGTTTCTCCTAAAGCACTTAAAAGGAGTATAGGATTATTTAAATTTGTTTTTTTTAATGATTTAGTTAGTTCTAGACCTGTTTCTCCAGGCATCATAATGTCAAGAATTATTAAATCATAATCTATGCTTTCTAATTTTTTTCTTGCTTCTAATGAATTATTTGCTGTGCTAACTCTAAAATTATTGTTATTTAAATAATTTTTTACAAGTTCCAGTATTCTTTTATCGTCGTCAACAATTAGAATATGAGGAATATTTTTTAAATCCATTTTTTAATTTATCAAGTTCTTTTATTATTTTTTAATATTTTCTTTGATTTATCACTTATCAAATTAAATAATATTTTTTTAAAACCATTAATTGATTCAGTTCCAGAATTTTTATATGCATTTGCAATTCTACTAACAAATAATTTATTCATTTTTTTTTCGATTTTTATACCTTTTTTTGTTAAAAAAATTATTTTTTTCCTTTTATCTTTCTTTGATTGTTTTAAAAAAATTATATCATCATCTTTTAATTTATTAACAATTTTAGCCAAACTTTGTTTTTTAATTTTTAAAATTGAAAGCATTTCTTTAATTGTTAATGAATAATTATTAGAAGACAAAAAAATAACTGAACAGTGTGTTTTATTATAACCGAATTTTTTTAGTAATGGCTCAATGTTATTATCAAAATCTTTTGATAAAAAGAATAATAATTCTAAGGCTGTTTTTAATTCTTCATTTTTTAGGAATAAAGGATTATAAATACTATTGAAGTTTGACATTTTTAATTTTTAATGTGTTCTTATATTTAAGTATTATTTTAATATAAATCTCATAATATTTTTTTTTTAATTTAAAAAAAAATGAAAAAACAGAAAAGATTTGATAATAGAACGGGACAAATATGGTTTGATGGAAAATTTGTAAATTGGAAAGAGGCTAAAATACATATTTTAAACCACGGTTTACATTATGGAAGTTGTGTATTTGAAGGAGCTAGAGTTTATAATGGAAAAATTTTTAAACTTAAAGAACATACTGAAAGATTATTTGAATCAGCTAAAATTCTAGGTTTTAATTTGCCTTATTCAAAGACAAAAAATTAAAAATGGCTATTTGAGACCTTTTGCATGGAGAGGGAGCGAAATGATGGCTATTTCTGCCCAGAATACAACTATTCATGTTGCTTTAGCAGCATGGGAAATGTCTACTTATTATAATCCTCAGCTAAGATTAAAAGGAATAAAATTGCAAACTGCTAAATGGAAAAGACCCGCTGCCAATACTGCTCCAACTCAGGCAAAAGCTGCTGGTTTATATATGATATGTACTTTAAGCAAACATGAGGCAGAAAAGAAAGGTTTTCATGACTCCTTAATGCTCGATTATAGAGGCAGAATTGCCGAATCAACTGGCGCAAATATATTTATTGTAAAAAAAGGCATTCTTTACACTCCGATACCAGATTGTTTTCTTAATGGCATAACAAGAAAAACAGTGATTAGCTTAGCTAAGAAAAACAATATTAAAATTTTTGAAAAAATTCTATATCCTAAAGATTTATTAAAAGCAGAAGAAATCTTTCTTACTGGAACAGCTGTTGAAATTACACCAGTTTCTCAGATAGATAATAAGAAATACAAAGTTGGGCCTATAACTAAAGAGCTAATAATGAAGTTTAATGAAATTGTTCGCAATAAGAATTGAATTAATTTAAACGCCATTTTTTTTGTCTTTCTAAGTCACTTTTTTTTGATTTAACATAAATATTTTTTAAATTATTTTTTTCAATTTTCCAAAAAGGAGCATTTGTTTTTAAATAATCAATTAAGAACTCACATGCATCAAAGGCATTTTTTCTATGATCTGCTGATGTTCCTATATAAACTATTTTTTCTCCAACTGTTAATTTCCCAAATCTATGAATTATAGTGCAATCATTTAATTTCCATTTTTTAACTACTTTATTTTCAATTTCTTTAAATTTTTTTTTAGCCATTTCAGGATAATGTTCAATTTCTATTGAATTAATTTTTTTTTTATCTGTTGTTCCTCTAACAATTCCTACAAATGTAACAACAGCACCACTATTTTTTTTTATTAATCTATTATTTTCTTCTACAAGGTTAAATTTTTTTTTTTGTATTTTTATCATTTATCCACCTGTGAATGGAGGGAAGAAAGCTATTTCATCGTTTTCTTTTATTTTTTTATTTAAATTTACTACTTGATGATTCACAGCTACTTTAATTAATTTTTTCTTTAAAAAAACTTTCTCATATTTATAATTTTTCGAACTTAACCATTCAATTAGAAGTTTTATGCTTTTAATATTTTTTGGAGGGTTAATTTTTTCTTCTGATATTCCTAAATTTTTTTTAACCCAAGAAAAGTATATTATTTTCATATTAATATTTCATTATATGGAACAAATCTAATTTTTGTTCCCTTTTTTAAATAAGTTAATTTTTCAGGAAGTTCTATTAATCCATCTGTTTCCACCATTGAAGTAAAAACTCCTGATCCTGTATTTGGAAAATTTTTTATTTTTATTTGACCATTTAAATTTTCTGATAATTTTACTCTCAGAAATTCTTTTCTTCCACTTTTTTTTCTAAAATTAAAGTCAGTTATAACAATAAAATTTTTCTCTTTAGGTGAAATAAAACCAGACAATTTATTAATTGTTGGTAAGGCTATTTTTAAAAATGTAATCATTACAGAAACGGGATTTCCTGGTAATCCAATAAATGGTTTTTTAAAAATGTTACCAAGAGCAACTGGTCTTCCAGGTTTAATTGCTATATTCCAAAAATTTAGAGTACCATTATTTTCTATAACTTTTCTAACATAATCTTCTTCACCAACAGACATTCCGCCAGTTGTTATAATTAAATCACATTCCTTGGAAATTTTTTTTAAAGTATTTTTAATTAACTTCTCATTATCTTTTTTTATTCCATAATCTTTTATTGAACAATTAATTGTCTCTAATAAGTTTTTTAAACAATATCTATTTGAATCATAAATTCCACTTTTTGTTGTTTTTGTTCCCGGTTCAAATAATTCATTTCCAGTTGTGAATATTCCAACTCTTAATCTTTCATATACATTAATTTCTTTTATTCCTATTGAGGCTATTAAAGCAATATCTTGTGCTTTTAATTTTGATCCTTTAGATAAAAGCTTTTTTCCGCACTTAATATCTTCTCCTTTTTTTCTAATATTAGCACCTTTGAAAATTCCTGATTTTAAAATAATTTGATTATCATTTATATTACAATCTTCTTGCATAATAACTGTGTCTGTTCCTTCGGGCACTTTTGCACCAGTAAAAATTCTTACAACTTCACCTTTTTTAATTTTTTTATTAAAATCTTGTCCTGCTGCAATTCTTCCATTTAGTTTCAAAGTAGTTTCTTTTTTTTTATTTAAATTTGAATACTTAAATGCATATCCATCTACTGCTGTATTATTAAAAGGGGGGACGTTTAATTTTGAAACAATGTCTTTAGATAAAATTCTACCCAATGCTTGATCCAATTTAATTTTTTTTGTTTTTTTTATACACTTTGTTTTTTTTTCTAAAATAGAAACTGCTTTTTCTAAAGAAATTCTTTTTTTATTATGTTTAAAACAATCGTTTGATAATTGTGTCATTTTTGTTTTAACCTTAAATATGTTTTAAAATGTTGAATTCCAGTTGCAAAAGTTATAAATGCAGCTATCCAAATAAGGAAAATTGAAATACTATACAAAATATTTTCGTGTCCAATTTGACATTCATATAACATATAAAATCCAATGGCTAGCATTTGTATAAATGTTTTATATTTAGACAACAGATTTACATCTATAGATTCATTTACACTATTTAAATTAAATCTTAAAGATGAAACAGTTAATTCTCTTAAAATAATAATGTATAATGCTATTTCATTATATTTATTAAAATCTCCATAAATTATTATCATTACAAACATTGTTATAATTAAAGCCTTATCAGCAATAGGGTCTAAAATTTTTCCAAAATTTGATTTAAAATTTCCTTTTCTAGCTAGATACCCGTCAAAAAAATCTGTTAAACTGGCAATTGCAAATACAATTAAAATTTTTTTTGCAGATATAAACATTACAGTTCCAAAAATAAATAAATAAATTATTAGCGGACAAGCTAATAATCTTAAGATAGTAAGTATATTTGGAATATGTTTCATAATTTAATTCTCATGGAAGAAATTATATATCTTTTTTGCAATATTTTTG
>CAYNCC010000018.1:12745-14952 GCA_964396035.1 uncultured Alphaproteobacteria bacterium | reverse complement strand
CATATATATACTTTGAGATTTCAGATCTATTTAAATTCACTTCTTGTCTACCCAACAAATCCAATATTGAAACATCTCTAACAGTATTGAGAGAAACTTTCTTATCAATAAGTTCTGATACCGTTGGTATTGTTCTATATGGTTTTTTGGTCGCTTTACAATGATCTACTATATGGCGCATCTGAGAACTTGAAGCGGCAGAAGTGCAAATTATTATTTCGTCAAAAGGTATATTAAAGGTATGAATATTTTCGATTTTACCAAATACAGGCACTCCATGAAGAGTTGTATGGGCTTTTAATTCATCA
Organism: uncultured Alphaproteobacteria bacterium; assembly: GCA_964396035.1. Classification (GTDB taxonomy): domain Bacteria; phylum Pseudomonadota; class Alphaproteobacteria; genus CAYNCC01. Next base: position 14,644 of record CAYNCC010000018.1, on the reverse strand, counting down.
TCATCAAGAAGACCCACTAATTGATATGGAGAGGAGGGACTTTCCAATATCTCTCTAACGATTTTGTCTCCTGTTGATCCAGCTCCAAGTAATAAAAGCTTTGTTTTATTTCTTTTAGCGAGGACCTTATTATTATTTGATATTTTTCTTATCCTACTTGAATAAATCCGTACCATTGTTCTAGTTGAAACCATACCAACAGTTGATAAAAAATAATCAATGAGGAATATGCTTCTAGGAATTATCCCAACGCCCAAAATCAATAAAGCAACTCCAGCTGATATTATAGTACCCATTGTTGATGATTTCACAATACTTATTAAATCAGAAACACTCGTATACCGCCATAAACCGCTATAGATATTCGAAAAAACATTAATTGATAATTTTGTAAAAATTAAAATAACTAAAAGTGTATAAAAACTATTAGAAAGGGCTTGAGGGAATTTAAAATCAAACCTTAATAGAAAAGATCCATATGCGCTAATTAAAACCACAAATAAATCAACTAACAAAAACAACCATACGTTTTTACGACGTAGTCCAGCCATTAAACTAAAACCTCAGATTTAATGTAAAAAGTTAGTGTTTAATAGGAATTAATACAAAAAAATATTGATTCTCATTTATGCCCTCTGAAAACCACAATAATTGTATTGATTAAAATGTTAATATCCAATCGCAAACTCATATTTTCAATATAGTAAAAATCAAATTTTAATTTTTGATGAACATCTTTTACATTAATGTCAAAAGGTTGGTTGATTTGAGACCAACCAGTGACCCCAGGCCTAACCTTAAGTCTTCTACTATAAAAAGGGTAAGTTGCTTTTAATTTTTCTACAAAATATGGGCGTTCTGGCCTAGGACCTATGATAGACATCTCCCCTTTTAAAATATTAATTAATTGTGGAGTCTCATCAAAATGAAATCGTCGTAATAATTTTCCAACTGTGGTTATTCTATTATCTTTTGTGCCAGACCAAACTGGTCCTGTTTTAGCTTCAGCATCAGTTATCATAGAACGAAATTTTATTATGTTGAATAGGTTGCCACCTCTACCCATTCTTTTTTGTAGATAGAAAACTGGCCCTCGGGAATCAACTTTAATTAAAATAGAAACCAATAGCCAAATTGGGAGACATGTTAATAAACCAATAATCCCAATAATTAAATCTATAAGTCGTTTCAATTTTTGTGAATAAAAAGTTTCTAAATTCAAATTAATATCAATTAATGGAACACCTACTAATTGATTAGTTCTAGCCAAGCCGGTAACAACTTCATACATATCAGGAAGAATTTTTATTGATACAGGAGATCCATTAGCTTTGGCAATGGTACTCATAATCCTTTCTGGTGTAGGCCTATCTAAGGCTATGATTAAATCATTAATATTATTGGATTTGACTATACTCTTGAAATCAGATTCTTCTCCTAAAATCTCCATGGGTAATCTTTGCTCATCAAATGGATTAGGATCATCCAATGCGCGAACAAAACCTTTTACTTTTAACCCATGATATGAATTATTTGAAAGTTCGTTAAATATTGCTTCACCTCTTCTATTCGCGCCTAGAATCAAAGCATTATCTAAACCAATATTCCTTCTTAACAAACTTTTTTGGATTGTATGAATAATAAATCTATTTGTAATTAAAATCCCTAAAAATATTAACCCATAGGATAATGTATCCTTATAGTTTATTTCTATTGAAATAAATCCAAAAACATGACATGATATCACTATGATTAAACATGTGTAGATTATTGGCACAATCCGAATAATCTCTTCAAATCTCGAAAGAGTTGCTCTAGTATCATATAAATTAGCAATGTAAAAAATTGGGAACCAACAAAGTTGAACAAACACAGCTATTCCAAAAAATTCAATTGGAG
>CAYNCC010000018.1:0-12735 GCA_964396035.1 uncultured Alphaproteobacteria bacterium | reverse complement strand
TGGAGAATTAATAAATATATTATATAAAAAATTATTTTTTGGAATTAAATATAATGCAATATATCCTGACATAGTATCTGACAATAATAGTAAAGCAAAAAGGGTCCGGTTATAAATAATTTTATTCATTGTTTTTTATTAATTGTATTTCATCTATTAACTTAGAAATTAAGTCTTCTTTCCTAAGATTTTCTGTGATATAACTCATACCATTTATTCCATCAGCAATACATTGTTCATGATTTTTATAATAATTTATAATAGCCTTAGATAGCAAAATAGAGTTTTCAGGTTCAACCAAAATACCAGCTTTTGATATTTTTATGAATTCTTCTGCTTCACCCTTGATTCCAACAATCACGGGTCTTCCACAAGCCATATATTCAAACATCTTTGACGGCAGTGCAGTTCGAAAAAGAGGACTATTAATTAAAGGCACAAGGCAAACTGATGATTTTTTAATCCATTTAATTAATTCAGACCTATTGACTGAATCATGAAAAACAACATTTTTTAAACCTATTTGTTTTACTTTACTTTCTAATTTATCTCGACATACACCATTACCTATCAATCTAAAATCTATTGGATATTTATCAACTAATTTCGCCACTTCAATAATTGTTTCAAGACCTTGTGCTAAACCCATATTACCACTATAAAGAACAGTAAAACGCTTATCAGGCTTAATTTCTTTGGATTCAACTATTTTGATAAAATTATTGCTTACTCCATTTATTAAAGGCAGAATAGGTTTATGTTTTTGATTAATATATTTTTTTTCAATATAATTTTTAAACCCAGGCACTGATAAAATAAATCCCGTTGCAGAATTATAAATTATTGATTCTAATTTTTTACCAAAAAAATAAATCCGATTTTTTTTAATCTGTTTCAAGACCATAGCTGAATCAGGCCAAATATCACGTAAGTCTAACCAAAACGGAACCGATTTAAATTTTTGTAGAAATACACCAATCATACCTGTAAATAAAGGAGGTGATGAAACAATAACAAAGTCATAGTTTTTTATTTTCATTACATTGATAATTCCACTCAGCATAAAAATTAAATAATGAATTATTTTTTTTATTATCGACTTTCTATCATTCGCACCAGCCGCAGATCTAATAATAACTAAGCTTGGACTTTTAATCTCCTTGATATACCATTTATTTTTATAACCTTGATAAAAATACCCTTGTGGGTAGTTTGGCATTTCACAAAGCACAGTTACTTTATGTCCTTTTTCCGTCAATATTTTTGTGTAATCACCCCATCTAGAAGCTGCTGCGCCAATCTCTGGAGGAAAATATTGTGTTATTAACAACACATTCATAATCAAATCACATTATTTCTTTAATGGAAGAACAACATAAGAATAATCAGTTCTAGGATGATTTGTTAAATTGGTTTGTTTAGAGCCATTTAAATTCATCATGTAAATTTCCCAATTAGTTGGTCCATCTCTAGTTGATTGAAAAATAATTTTATTATTTTCAGAGTAATACCTGGGATTCCAATCATCTGCAAGATTATTAGATAAATTTGCGATATTATTACCTTTTTCATTCATAATATAAATTTCTTTATTTCCATCTCTCTCTGAAGTGAAAATAATTGATAATCCATCAGGTGAGAAAATTGGTTCATAATCATTAAATGGATTGTCTGTTAATTTTTGCTGATTAGAGCCATCTGAATTCATAATATAAATATTCCTAGGTCCATCTCTATCAGACGTGAATACAATTTTTTGACCATCAGGTGACATAGAATTTCCATGAGATAAAATATCGTTATATTTGATATTCCTCGTTATATTGATATTATTAGCATCTAGTAAATTTGAAAAAAATATTTCCATTTTCCCTCTTTGCCATGCTTGATAAATAATAAATGAGCCGTCAGGTGAAAATTTTGGATATTTTTCATAATATGTTGTATTTGTAAGATTTTTTTTGTCAGTACCATCTGAATTCATAATAAATACATCATAATTGTCATTTGATGGAAAATAAGAAGTGAAAATTATTTTTTCACTCGTAGGTGAAAATTCTGGAGTCCAATCATTTTCTGATGTCATAGTTATATTGGTTAGATTGCGACCTTCCCATTGAGCATACCCATCCATCCATATTAAGTCCATTACATAAATCTCTCGATTTCCATTTCTATCAGAAATAAATGCTAACTTGGAACCATCAAAGGAAACTGTTGGATTAAAATCTAACCATTTATTTTTTGTTAGATGAGTAATATTACCATTATAGGTATCAGCAATAAAAATATCATAATTCCACCAACGCCTTGATGTAAAAACAATGTGAGGGTCAATATAAGCTTCTTCAATTACTCCAAGTCCAGAGTTTTTACACCCTGTATGACAAATTGATGTCACTAAGCTTATAAAAATTAAAATTATTTTATTTATATGATTTTTCACACAAATTTATTGTAGATATTTATCATTTTTTCAACACTATTTTCCCAATCAAATTTTGTAACAACTCGATTCCTAGCATTTTGACCGAACTTTTTTCTATATACTGGATTATTATAAAATTTTATAATTGATTTTGCTAAAGCCTTAGGGTCATTTGGTTTAATAACATTACCAGTTTTATTATGCTCATTTACTTCAGGTAATCCTCCAATATCAGACGTAATAGCAGGTACACCACAAGCAGCAGCTTCCAAAACAGCCACACCAAAACTTTCACGCGTTGATACAGCTATAAAAACTGATAATTTCTGATGGTATTCTACAATTTCTTGAGGAGAGACTCCACTAGTAAATTCTATGAAATCATTCAAATGTAATCTGGTAGCTTTTTGTTTCATTTGATCTAAAACTGATCCTTCTCCTACAATCAAAAAATGAATATCTTTCTTATCATATTTATTAACTATAATTGATGCTGCATCTAACAAACAGTCAATACCGTTATGTTTTTCAATACTTTTAATAGTGCCAACTGTGAATCTTTTAGAATGGTTTTTTTGAGGGCAAAATAAATTTATATCTACTCCAAATGGTATAATTTCTATATCTAATCTATTATAATTATCAGATATAATTCTTTTCATCACTTGACTTGTAGAGCAAATTGCAGTCGCTGAGTTTATAACTTTTTTTAATAACCATTTATTAAAAAAATTTCTATTGGGAAAATCTAAAATATCGCTACCCCACACTGACAAAATAAATGGCTTATATTTGGAAATGAATGCTAAAACTCCATAACTGGAAGCATAATGTGCGTGCAGTATATTTGGCTGAAAATTGTCAATTATTTTTTTTAATTGTCTTATTCCAATCAAATAATTCAGTTTACTCAAATTTGGATTTCTAATATTTCTGATTTTTGATTTTAAATCAGGTGTTTTGACATCTACATTTAATTTAATGTATTTTTCAAGATAATCCTTTTTTGGTTTAAATAAGCTAAATAGCATTAAGTTTATGTGATGATCTCTAATAGATTCAACCCATTTTAGAGTATGAATCGAATTTGCATCTGATAAAATTAATATTTTCAAATCAAGTACTGTATTTTCATGATTGATATCTCTGTAATCATCGTTAATTATAACGTTAAAGAATATATTATTTCTTGCATTGAATCAATATATAAGAATGCACCACCAAAAAATTCTTTTGAAATTATTGTTGTTGATAACAACTCAATCGATAATAGTGTAAAAAGCATTCGAATAAACTTTCCTGATATATTAATAATAGAGAATGAACAGAATTATGGATTCTCAAATGGTGTTAATCAAGCTGCAAAAAAAGCTAAAGGAAATTTTCTATTCATATTAAATCCTGATACTTAATTTGTTGAAGACAGTTTATCTAAACTTATTTCTTTTACAAAAAAGAAAAATAGCATAGGTGCTGTAGGACCATCTATAGTAACAAAATCCGGTAGAACACAACAATCATTCTGGAGAAAACCAACATTATTAAATACAATTCTAAGTATTTATCATTTTGATTATTTAAATTATAAAAAAAATTATAAATATCACGATTTAAAAATTATGAATGTTGATTCAGTTTCTGGAGGTGCACTTCTAATATCATCTAAAATATTTAAATCATTAAATGGATTTAATACAAATTTATTTTGGATGGAGGATATTGATTTATGTTATCGTGCACAAAAGATTGGATATATAAATTATTTTTTCCCTGAAACTAAAATTGTTCATTTTCAAGGAAAGAGTGCTGAAAAAAATTTGGTCTATGCTACTTCTAATCAACTAATAAGTAAAATAAAGTTTTTTAAAATACATAATTCAATAATTGAAGTTTATATACTTAAAGCTGCTATGCTAGTACTATCTATAGTAAAAATTGTTTTACTATCTTTTCTTTCACCATTTAAATCAAAAAATAGAAAGAAAATAGCAGGATACGCTTTAGTTATTCATTCAATTATTTTTGATTTTAACAACTGATTGTTTCTTATATAGTGAAATGACTGCAATTGCCATTCCAAACATAATCCACATAGGAAAAAAATAAATTGTTGAACTTGCTGCAATTGCTGCTGGAATAAATGATATCATAGAAAGGAATAAAGATTCACTATAATATTTTAAAATAGAATTTGTATTAGTTTTAGATATAATAAATAGATTATAAACTATACTACCATACCATAATGCCCCTAAAACAGCAAAAATAATTCCACCTTCAACAAGTAACTCTACCCAAAAATTATGCATCGAAGTAAACTGACCTGCGACAGGACCAAGTTGTTCCTGATTTGCTGTAGAACCCCCGGCCCCCAAACCTAAGCCATATGTTTTAGATAATCCTTCCAGCCCATTATCAACAAGCTCTCGCCGCCATGCAATAGATCCACCAATATCTATATCCCCTTGAATATAAAGAGTAAGTGCCTTAATTGTATTAGCCACTTCATTAACTCTAGGGTCTTCACTATCACTAAGCTGATTCATCCCCCAAAAGAGACTAATTGTTGATATCCAAATAAAAAACAAAGTCCCAACTCTTTTTTTAATTATTATTAAATAAAGACAATAGATTATTATGAGCCCTAAGAAAACGGCTCTAGATGCAGTCATGATAGTAATTGCCGTGATTGAGATAACACCAAATAATTTGTAAATCATTTTATTACTACATAAAAAAAATGGCAATGTTATTAGCATTGCAATTCCTAAGTTGTTCGTGTTCCAATGGAAGCCCGTTGGAGGGACAAAACTTGTTGTTAATAAAATATTATTGGAAACAAAAGAATCCATTTCTTCCTTACCAAAATATGAAGAAAAAGATGAATAAGATGATATTGGCATCCTAAATATTGTAAAAGATTCCAATAATGCAATCAGTAACTGCAAAACAAAAAAGAAAGATAATGTTTTAAATATTTTATTAAGTCTATCAATCGAAAATGAAAAACCAACTATGTTTAGAGTAATAATTAAACCACAAAAAATATAAAATATATATTTTAATGCTAATTGAGTATCTAGAGACCAAAATAATGAAAAAAGGTACCATATAAACATTATGGTGAGGAAAAAAATATAATTTTCTGTAATAGTCTCGAAATTAAACTGATATCTATCTTGTTTAAATCTATACAGCCAAGTGATAAATAAACACCCTAATAGAACATGAAATAAATATAAATCACCATAGCTTATTGCAACACCAATAACTGCTGAACCTAGCATCGCAATTATTATATTATCTGCATCAAGTTTAATTGATCTAATATTTTTCATTTTTTTATTAAAAAAAATAAGCTTAACACTATACATATTAGTTCAAAAATGATCATGGAAAATGGTATTGCAAGTATACCGTATTCAGGAATAGTAAATAATATAGTAACAAAGCTAACTATTGAGGAGATGAATTGTGTGAAAGCATAATTATTATCTTTGTTCAGAACCATAAGCCACTGTCGACCAAGCACATGGGATATAGCTGTTAACGGAAGTACTATTCCATAGATTGTCAAAACATTCTTAGCAGGTAAGAAATCTTTTCCTAACAACAAAGAAATGATTTGATCACCAAAAAGAAAAATGAATCCAAGAAACCCAATGCCAACGACTACCATAAACCAAAGGAAATTTATCATCATCTTTATTGATTTATCTTTGTTTTCATAATTAACAGAAGAAATTCTAGGGTAAAATGCTTGTCCAATTGGTCCATACAATGTATTAAATCCACGATAAATCCTAGCTATTCCATAATAAAATCCTAATTGAATTGGGTTAATAAAAATACTTAAAAGAATTAAACTAGCATTATGATAAATCGAAGGCAATATAGTAATTAAAAAACTGTATTTTGCCTTTTTAAAAATAAATATTCCCTCATAAAAACTTGATAAAGAAAATTTTCCAATTATTCTTTTCATATGTATAAATAAGTATAAAAATATGCAAATACTTGAAAGAGAATAAGTTGCAAGGACAATCCATCCATCATGAGATGAATTAACAAAAAAAATAATTAAAATAAATCCAAGTAAGCGAAAAATAATCTTAGAGATAGCAATTTTTTTCATTTTTTCTATACCTTGAAAAAACCAAGATGGAGTTAATCCCTGAAAAATTGCACCTATAATAATTAGTATTATATAGTCTGGATAAATAGAAAATATGGGAACAATATGCGTAAGAATTATTGTTATTATGATTATAACTGGAATAAGTAATAGCTTGGAGGTAAATACCTGCGAGATAAATAATTCTAATTTTCTAATATTATTTTTATCTCTTGCCACTTTCCTCGTGGCCATTAATGGAAAACCAAATTCCATTAATAAAACAGAAAAAATACCAAATGTTTGAGCTAATCCAATTCTACCTAACTCCTCTGCTCCCAGAGTTCTAGCAAGAAACGGTAGAATAAATAGTCCTAACAAATAATCAGCAAAGTGAGACAAATATAGATAAAAAGAATTCGCCACCAATGGGTGGCGAATTCTTTGCAATATTCTTGAAAACATTATAGGAGTTTTATGCCAAAGTTTAATTTTTTAAGAAGTCTATAATTGATCTCACTATTAATTCACTAGACCTTCCATCCCCAAAAAATTTGTTATCAAATTCATTATTATTATTTTTTATTTTATTAAAAGCTTTAAATATTCCTTTAGGCTCTGTTAATATATTTGTTTTGGAATCAATTAATTCTACCCATTCTGTTTCACTCCTCACTGTAATACATTTTTTTTTTGCAAAAAAAGCTTCTTTTTGTAATCCTCCGCTATCTGTTATGACTAATTGTGAATTAATTAAGAGTGAAAGCATAGACAAATACCCTAGAGGTGGCAAAATCTTTATCTTTGTTTGAATATTATAATCTTTAATTTTTTTATTTGTTCTTGGGTGTAAAGGCATAACAATCTGTGACGAATCATTGATTATATCAAGGTTTGAAAAAATTGAAGTTAACTTATCCTGATTATCTGTATTCTCCTGACGGTGGATGGTAGCAAGAATATAATTTGTATCTAATTTATCTTTAATTCCCTTTTTTATTCCACATTGTTGAGAAAATTTTAGAAATGATTCGTACATTACATCTCCAGATAAAACTACACCTTTATTAATCCCCTCAATAGTCAAATTATTAATAGCAGTTTCAGTTGGACAAAATAACAAGCTAGAAAGATGATCGGTAATTACGCGATTAATTTCTTCAGGCATAGATCGATTATAACTTCTTAAACCTGCTTCAATATGAAAAATTGGTATATTTAATTTTGCTGCTGTTATGCTTCCAGCTAAAGTAGAGTTTGTGTCACCATAAACCAAAATACACTGAGGGGCTTCATTAATAATTATAGGCTCTATCTTTTCTATCATCCTAGCGGTCATGAGACCATGATTCATTTGATTAATTCCCAAATTATACTTGGGTTTAGATAAATTCATCTCATTAAAAAAAATATTTGACATGTCCTTTTCAAAATGCTGACCAGTATGAATTATAACTTCTGTAAGCTTATCTGAATCCTTAATTTTTTGTGAAATAGTCGCAGATTTAATGAATTGTGGACGGGTGCCAATAATAGTTAATATTTTCAACTATTCTCCAATAAATAAAACAAATTCACCATTAAACTCAAACTCTTTGCAAAAACTTATACCATTATCGTCAAATTTTAGCCTATTTCCTTTTTTGTCAACCCAGCCGGTGATTACACCAGGGTTTCCTACAATTAAAGCAAAATTTGGAATATCATTTGTAACTACTGAGCCTGCACCAATCATTGCATATTCACCTATTGTATTTCCACAAATAATTGTACTATTTGCACCTAGAGATGCTGATTTTTTCACAAGAGTTTTTTCATAAAACTCTTTGCCCCTTTGGGGAAATTCAGAACGAGGATACTTAATATTTGTAAAAACTACCGAAGGTCCACAAAAAACGTAATCCTCTAATTCAACGCCTTCGTACACAGACACATTATTTTGAATTTTGACATTGTTACCGATTTTGACATTGTTACCGATATTAACATTTTGACCTATTGAACATTTTTCACCAATACTTGCACCTGATTGAATATGTGAAAAATGCCAAATTTTTGTATTTTCTCCTACTTCTACATTATCGTCAATTAAAGAAGAGCTATGAATAAAAAAAACTTCTTTTTTCATCTTCAAGATTGAAATTAATTAGGATTTGATGAATTTGTGGCCATTTCAAGAATCCTCAAAACATCTATACCTTCATCTATATTGCACTTATCAACCAATCCTCCATTAATTATATCAATAAAATAACATAATTCATTTTGCAAAGGTAATTTAGATTCATATTCAATTTCTCTTGGAGCCACTGGTTTTAATGATTTCAAATCGATATCATTAAATTCATCTTTTTCATAAAATAACAAAGGTTTTTTAATTGAAGAGTCTTCAAAGTGAAGAGTCCCTTTTGAACCGATAATAACTAAGCGATGTTCTTTGAATGGGTGTAGCCAGCTCACATAAATGTGACCCTGAATACCATTGGGATATTTTAAATAAGTCATTGTTGTATCCAATATATTTTTTTGCAAAAAAGCACCTCCTGCTGATGTTACTTCATCTGGGAATGAATTTGAAAAAAACTGAAAAAGGGATATATCATGAGGAGCAAAACTCCAAAAAACATTTTCTTCTTTACGTACTTTACCCAAATTTAATCGATTACTATACAAATATTGTATATCTCCAATTACTCCTTCTTTTATCATTGATTTTATTTTTAATATAGCAGGATGAAATAAAAGTAAATGCCCAACAACTAGTTTCCCATCTACTTTTTTTAGTTCTTTTTTTAAATTTTTCCCTTCTTCAACAGATAATGATAACGGTTTTTCCACTAAAACTGGTTTTTGATTCTTTATAATCTTTTTGGCCAAGGCATAATGCGTTGATGGAGGAGTAGCTATAATATATCCATCAAAATCCGCCTCAATAGCTTTATCTAAAGAATTATAATGAGTTATATGAGGAAATAATTTTTTTATTTTTATTATTTGTTGATCATCAATCTCTACTACGCCAGCTAAGGCTTCTAATTCAATAAGTGTTTTTATATGTTTGTTACCCCAGTTTCCACCACCTATAACACAAATTCTAGTATTCATATCAAAATTAATATCTAAAAATCGTTATTATAGATGAGCTCATAAATCCCAAAAACAGTGATCCAATCAAAAATATTAACCTGTTTGGCGAACTTTTTCTTGATGGTGCAACAGCGTGATCTAATATATGAAGAATAGGTGTTTGCTTAACTTCTTCAATCCGAGCTAATTCCAATTGCTGCTGAAGGGTTAAGTAAACTTCTTTTTTTGCTTCTACTTCTCTAAAAAGTTGAGAAAATATCATAAATAATTCAGGAGAATCTTCGTAACCGCGATTTCTTTCTTTAAAATCTTTTAAGCTTAGCTCTGAAAATTCTAATTCTTTTTTTACAATAGATAGTCTTTCAGATATAAATAATTTTTCTTTTGTCGATTGAGCAGAATTTTCTTTTTGAATATAAAGCTGCACCTGCTTTCCAATAAAGTTAGCTACACCTGCAGCTATTATAGGATCTTCCAAAGTTGTGGTTATCCTTATGAGGCCCGATAAACGATCTTCAATTACGCTTATACGATTAGTAAATTTTTTGATAGCTTTTTCTTTTATGTAAAGTGAATCAATGGTATCACTATTAAAAAAACTAAATAATGAAGGTTTATTAATTATCCAAAGATCAATTAATTTTATTTTTTTTCCATTTTTAGTCAACCAATTTTGGTTAATTGCCTTATTTGCTATTAAACGAGATTTAACAACATCAGGTATATTAAAATTTTGATCATTTTTCGGGGTATTCATGCCCAAATTCATCGCTAGTGATTGGAATTGACCAATACCTTGCATCATGTCTTTTTTCGCTGGATATAACGAAATTTCAGCGGAATAAAATTTTGTAAATAAAAATGAACTGCCCACTCCAATTAATATTATAAAAAATGTAAATAAAAAAATATATCTACTGCCCTTATGTAAAACATCATACAATACTTTAAAATTTATAATATTATCTTTAATTATTTGGGGTTTTTGAGTCTTTTGATCATCTAGCTCAAAATTAGGATATGCATTTTTTAACCTTTCTAATACATCTACATTTATAGACGTATAACCTTTTTCATAATTAATGAGTGTTGCTCTAGAAACTTCCATCCTATCTGCCATATCTTCTTGACGAATATCATTCATTAAACGAAATCTTTTAATTCTTTGACCTAAAGTCAATTTATTTCTAACTACTTCCGGAAGTTTGATTTACTAGTAAAAATAATGTAAGTAAAGTTGTTGCAAAATTACTTATTTGATTTGAAACAACAGAAAAGGCTTGCAATCCCGCGGAGCCAGATGATGTACTTAAGTACTTTTGGTTAACAACAATTGTTGAACCTTCTAAAACTTTTGGTGAGAACCAACGTTTATTTGGTACTGCAGTTCCATTGGGATATATTACAAGAACATCTTTAGTCTCCGCAAAAGCACTGTAACCTCCAGCTCGTAAAATATATTTTTTAATCGAATCCCCTTCATTAAAACTGACATAACCAGGAACATTTACTTCGCCTGAAACAAGAACTAGACCAGATTTTTTTACACTCTTTAAGCTGTCTCCATCAATAAGAAAAAAATTATCATTTTCCCATGCAATTTTAACAGAATCTCTAAAAATTTCTACTCCATTTACGATAGCGCCTTCTGTATATCCCCCTGCTAATTCTAAAATATTAGCCAGAGAAGTGGAATTATTTACAGGGTACACTCCTGGAGTTTTAACTTCACCCGTAATCTTGACTATCTCAAGAGGGTAAAATAAATCTTTTTTTGGTATTGTAATAAAATCACCGTTTGACAAATTAATATTATTTTTTTCTTCAAAATTAATAATTAAATGTATTGGTGATTTTCCATTTGGATTTTTACGGTTAATAGCTATATTTGATAAATCAACTGTTTTCATAAAATCTGAATCATCCAAAGACATTGTTGCCTCAATTAATTGACTTAATGTCATATTTTTCTCATATGGATATTTACCCGAGTTTTTTATTTGACCATCAATAAATACAAATCGATCAAAATCTGGTTTGGTAGGAATATGAATACTATCACCATCTGATAAGCTAACGCTTGAAGTTTTATCATAATTCAATAAAAATCCATTGTTTTCATAATCAGTATTATCGTAGTAAAATATTGTTTCAGATGCTTTTGAATCTCTACCCCCAGCAAAATTAATTAAATCTGCTATAGTTTCATCGGGGAGAATTTCAAAATATCCATTTTTTCTACTGCGACCAGTTATTGGAACAGTAGATTTGCGCGCCGGTACATAAATAATATCTTGATCAAATAATCTAAGATCAGAAACGCTTTCTCCTTTAAAAATATAATTATATATATCAACAGTACCTATTTTTTTGCCATTTCTAATTAAATTGATATCTCTCAAAGTGCCATTATTATCAATTCCACCGGCTTGAATTAATCCTGTTATAACATTAGAGAAAGGATGAACCATATGCACACCTGGGATATTAACAAAGCCTACAAAATGAACATTTACTGATTTCAATTCACCCAAAGTTATATCTATAAATGATTTTGGACTATCTCCCAATAGAGTAGAATACACAGGAGAATATTTAGAAATAACATACTTTTTAGCTTCATCAATTGTTTTTCCACTTAAATTTAATATTCCAATGTTATCTAAATAAATTTGCCCATCTCTGTTGATTACCTTTGAATTATAGGAATTAGTTTCTCCCCATAACGAAATTATAACTTCATCTCCAGGCCCAAGGTTATAATTTTTAGGAATAGGAAGGTTTTGCCAAAAGGGTATTGTATCCCGTTGAGTAAAAAAATCATATCCTATATACGGCATATTATTAGTGGAATCTTCAAGGAATTTAAGTTGTTCGAGAAGCTTCTCGGTATTAGCAAGCAATGATTCAATATCTTTTCTTGAGTATATTAATTTATCTGGTAATGCAGTGCTTTTTGCAGTTTTTTCGGCATCAGTAATTTCTGATGGCTTTTGCATCGATTCTCTCTCGAGAACTTTCTGATATTCAGCTTGCAGTTTTTGTAATTCTTTATAATTCTGACCAAAAAGAATTTGAAAACTTGAAGATATTAAGCATAGAAATA
>CAYNCC010000017.1:0-15048 GCA_964396035.1 uncultured Alphaproteobacteria bacterium | reverse complement strand
ATTTAAAAAGGATATAAGTTGGTTTCCTTACATTTTATCATAAGCAGTAATTCTATTTGCTTTTTCTACTATTATTACCTGGTCATATTATGGCATGAAAGCATGGACTTATTTGGTAGGAAATAACACTTTTGCAGAAAATCTTTATAAAATTATTTTTTGTATGTTTATAATAATAGGTGCAGCATCTGAATTAGATAGTGTAATCCACTTTTCTGATGCAATGATTTTTGCTATGGCTTTCCCCAATGTGATAGGAATGTATTTTTTAGCTTCTGAGCTTAAAAATGATTTAAGCAAATATAAAAAAAAGTTTTTATAATTATTAAACTAAGATTTAGAATTTAATTATGGATAAAAAAAATATTACAATTGCATCCGATCATGCTGGTTTTAATTTAAAAAATGCTTTAAAAAAGGAAATTTTGGATATGGGTTTCGAGGTTTTAGATTGTGGTACAAATTCTGATGAAGCTGTTGATTACCCAGATTTTGCAAAATTAGCAGTTAATAATATTTTAAAAGAAAAAAGTAATATATCAGTTTTGATATGTGGATCAGGTATCGGCATGTCTATCACTGCAAATAGATTTAAAGGCATTAGAGCAGCTTTATGTAGAAATTCAAAAGAAGCTAAACTTGCAAGACAGCATAACAATGCGAATGTATTAGTTCTTGCGGGAAGACAAATAGATGTAGACGAAGCAAAAAATTGTTTTAGAATATTTGTTAACACTTCTTTTGAAGGTGGTAGACATAAAAAACGTATAGAAAAAATAGATTAAATATATATTTATTTATAATAAAAGATGACATTACAAACAGACACAGATATTCAAAGTAAGTTTTTTAAAGATAATCTTAAAACTTCTGATCCAGAAATTACAAAAGCAATACAAAATGAACAAGCGAGGCAAAGTAATCAAATTGAGTTAATTGCATCTGAAAATATTGCATCTCTTGCAGTTATTCAAGCTCAAGGTTCAGTTATGACTAATAAATATGCTGAAGGATATCCTGGTAAAAGATATTATGGAGGTTGCGAGCATTATGATGTTGTTGAGAACTTAGCAATCGAAAGAGCAAAAAAGCTTTTTAATTGCTCATATGCAAATGTTCAACCAAACTCAGGTTCACAGGCAAATCAAGCCGTTATGTTAGCATTAATTCAACCTCACGATACTGTAGTTGGAATGTCTCTTGATGCTGGTGGTCATTTGACACATGGTGCAGCACCTAATGTTTCAGGAAAATGGTTTAATGCCGTTCAATACGGCGTAAGAAAAGACGATGCTATTTTAGATTATGATCAAATTGAAAAAATTGCAGTTGAAAATAAAGCAAAATTAATTATAGCAGGGGGGTCTGCTTATCCTAGAATAATAGATTTTAAAAAAATCAGAGAAATTGCTGACATAGTAGAGTCGTTCTTTTTAGTTGATATGGCACTTTTTGCAGGCTTAGTAGCTGGTGGCACATATCCTAGTCCTTTTCCTCATGCACATGTAGTTACAACAACAACACATAAAACTTTAAGAGGTCCTAGAGGTGGCATGATCTTATCAGATGATGATGAATTAGGTAAAAAATTTAATTCAGCAGTTTTTCCTGGTATGCAAGGTGGGCCATTAATGCATGTGATAGCTGCAAAAGCTGTATCATATGGAGAGGCATTAGATCCAAAATTCAAAGATTATATTAATGATGTAGTCAAGAATGCTAAAATTTTATCTTCAACTCTAGTAAAAAGAGGAGTAGATATTGTTTCTGGAGGCACAGATACACATTTAGCATTGGTAGATTTAAGACCAAAAAAATTAACTGGGAAAGATGCAGAAGCTAGTTTAGAAAGAGCAGGTTTGACATGTAACAAAAATGGAGTTCCTTTTGATCCAGAAAAACCTTGGATTACATCTGGTATCAGATTAGGAACGCCAGCTGGTACCACAAGAGGTTTTAAAGAAAAAGAATTTGAATTAGTTGCAAATTTAATTGGCGATGTTTTAGATGGGTTACAAAAAAATATACATGATAATTCAGAAACTGAAAAGAAAGTCCATGCAAAAGTAGTAGATTTGTGCAAGAGTTTTCCAATTTATTCAGAATTAATTTAGTTTTTTTAGATTATAATTATGAAACATAGTGTTTTTAATGACCACTATTTCATGAGAATTGCCTTAAATATGTCTTTAAGAAGCCAAGGTAATTCATTTCCAAATCCATCTGTTGGGGCAGTGATTGTAAAAGATAATAATGTAATTAGCACTGGTTGGACACAACCAGGTGGAAGACCTCATGCAGAAATAGTAGCTTTAAATAAAAATAAAGAAAAAAATAATAATGCTATTTTATATACCACTTTAGAACCTTGTTCACATTTTGGTAAAACCGCTCCTTGCGTTGATGCGATTATTAAATCAAAAATAAAAAGAGTTGTAATAGCAATTAAAGATCCAAATCCACAAGTTAATGGTAGAAGTATAAAAAAATTAAAGAGAAATAATGTGCAGGTTAAAGTAGGAGTTTTAAAAAAAGAAGCAGAAAATATTAATTTAGGTTTTTTTAAAAAAATAAAAAAGAATCAAATAAATGTAAATACTAAGATTGCTACAAGCAAAAATGGAAAAATGACTAATCCAAATAATAAATGGATCACTTCAGAATTAGCTAGATCGTACGGCCACTTTTTAAGAGCGAAACACGACGCTATAGCAAGTGGAATAAATACTATTATGAATGACAATCCATTGTTAACTTGTCGTTTACCGGGAATGGAGAAATTTTCTCCAATTAGAATAATTTTTGATACAAAATTAAAAATAAAAAAGGATCTTAGAGTTGTTAAAACAGCTAAAAAATTTAAAACAATAATATTTACTAGTAATCAATCAAATAAAATGAAAATTAATATATTAAAAAAAAAGGGTTTAGAAATTGTTTTTATAAAAAATAAAACAAATTCAATAAATATTGAAGAAGCAATGAATTATTTAATAAAAATAGGAATAAATAATGTTCTTTTAGAAACTGGCCCTAAATTAAATAAATCTTTTTTCAATTATAATTTAATCAATAAAATCTTTCACTTTGAATCAAAACAAAATATTAAATTAGGTGGAATCTCATTCTATAAAGTATTAAAAATAAAGAAAATTAAAGATTTAAAATTTAAAATTAATTCGTATAAAGATTTAATTAATGATAATTTTCTAACTTATACAAAATAAAATGTTTACAGGCATTATCAACAGTATTGGAACTATTAGAAAAATAAAGAAGAAAGGTGATAAAATATTTTTTATTGAAACTAAATTAAAATTTTCAGATTTAAAAGTTGGATCTTCAATATCCTGTTCAGGCGTTTGTTTGACTATTGCTCAAAAAGGAAAAAAAGAAAATAGTAGATGGTTTAGAATTTCTGCTTCAAAAGAAACATTATCAAAATCTAATATTAAATATTGGAAAGAAGGCACAATGATTAATTTAGAAAAATCTTTAAAGATTGGTGATGAATTATCTGGTCATTTAGTATTTGGACACGTTGATGGATTATCAAAAGTATTATCAGTTAAAAAAGTAGGAGATTCTTTATCTTTAGTCTGTGAATTATTACCATTTCTTAATAATTATGTAGTTAATAAGGGTTCTATTTCTTTAAACGGTGTTTCTTTAACAATCAATAAAGTCAATAAAGAAGATTTTAAAGTAAATATCGTAAATCACACAAAAAAACATACAACTTTTAAAGATATTAAAATAGGCGATTTACTAAATGTTGAAATTGACATGTTGGCAAGATATGTACACGAAAGTTTAAGATAATTAATATGAAATTCTTTTCAAAGATTGAAGAAATTATAACTGATGCTAAAAAAGGCAAGATGTTTATTTTAGTTGATGATGAAAATAGAGAGAATGAAGGAGATTTAGTTGTTCCTGCTGAGAAAATAAATTCTGAAAAGATAAATTTTATGGCAAAGTACGGAAGAGGTTTGATTTGCCTTGCACTTTCAGGAAGAAGAATTGAAGAATTAAATCTACCTTTAATGCCTCAACATAACACCTCTAGAAGGAAAACAGCTTTTACAATTTCAATAGAAGCCAAAAGAGGAATATCAACAGGGATATCTGCTAAAGATAGGGCAAAAACAATAAAAGTTGCTATCGATATAAAATCAAATTCAAAGGATATTTCTACACCTGGACATATTTTTCCGTTAAGAGCTCAAGACGGAGGTGTTTTAGTTAGAGCTGGTCATACAGAAGCTGCAGTTGATATAGCAAGTTTAGCAAATCTAAATCCATCAGGTGTTATATGTGAAATTATGAATGATGATGGAACAATGGCTAGAAGAGATGATTTATTTAAATTTTCTAAAGAGCATAAATTAAAAATTGCAACTATTTCAGATTTAATATCTTATAGAAGAAAAAAAGAAAAAATTATTGAAAGGGCATTAGAAACAAAAATTAAAAGTAAGTATGGAGGAGATTTTAATCTGATAGTATATAAGAACAAAATAGTTCCAGCTGAACATATTGCCTTAATTAAAGGTAAAATTAATTCTAAAAAACCTGTTTTAGTTAGAGTCCATGCCTTGAATTTTTTAACTGATATCTTAGGAACAACAACTTTTATGGATAATCAAATAAAAAAATCTATGCAAATGATCTCAAAAAATAAAAATGGCGTTGTTGTGATTATAAGAGAACCAAGATCATGGACTCTGTCACAAAGAATTAAATCTACTGAAGACAAAAAAAGTTTACAATTAAGAGACTATGGAGTAGGTGCGCAAATTCTAATTGATTTAGGAATAAAAAATATGATTTTAATATCCAATAGTAAAAAAACTATTGTTGGGCTTGAAGGTTATGGATTAAAAGTTGTAAATACAATACCAATAAAATGAAAAAAATAAAAATTGTATATTCAAATTATTATTTTGACGAACTAATTAAAGATATGATAGTTGTTGCTGAAAAAAAATTAAAAAGTTTGCAAATTGATTTTGATATTATAGGAGTACCAGGTTCATTTGAGATACCTTTTGCAATAGCTAAAAGTATACGAGAAGATTCAACGAGCAACCAGGATACACTGTTAAGTTCTTTTAAAACAAAAGGAAAAAAAGAAATTAGAGATAACATTGTTCAAATGGCAAAGTTAAGTCAATTAAATCTTAGTAATAAATGTCTTTATTCGGGTTATCTTGCATTGGGATGTATAATTAAAGGAAAAACAATAAACCATAAAGCAATTTCAACGGCAATTTTTACAAACTTACAAAGAATTAGCATTGAAAATAACATACCAATTGGGAATGGAGTTTTTAATGCTAATAATTTGGAAGAAGCAATAAAAAAATTTACACCATGCACAAGTCAAGCTATTAAGGTTTTAGATAATTTTATAATCGAAAAAGAGAAATAAAGAATGAAAAAAAAAGTTAAAGGATCAAGGTCTTGGTCAAGAATTCTTGCAGTTCAGGCAATTTATTTAATGATATTTAATCAAGATGCAAAAGAACAAAAAGTTATAAAAGATCTTCTTAATAATAAAGAAATAAAAAACATAGCTGATAAAAATTTTTTTTCACAGCTTGTAAAAACAACCCAAGGAAAAGATAAAGAAATAATAAAAGAAATTGTCAATTTAGTGACAGAAAAAAAATTCAACAAAATGGAATCTTTAATTAAAGTGATTTTAAAGTTAGGTTTTTGTGAAATTCTTTATTTTAATGATATACCAAGTAAAGTTTCTATAGCAGAATATAATAAAGTAGCGGATTCTTTTCTTAATAAAAAAGAAGTAGGATTAATTAATAATATATTAGATAAAATCTCAAAAAATAATAATGGATGAATTTGAAGTTATAAAAAAAATATTCTTACCTTTAGCAGCAAAAAAAAGTTTTTCTCTTAATTTAGATGATGATGCTGCAGTTTTATCAATAAAAAAAGAAATAATTATTGCTACAGATACAATTGTAGAAGGTGATCATTTTCAAAAAAATGAAAAAAATCCTAGTTTTATTTCAAAAAAATTATTAAGAGTTAATTTATCTGATTTAGCTGCAATGGGTTCCTCTCCTTTTGGTTATACAATTAATTTATCTGTTCCAAAAAAATTAAAAAATAAAAAATTAATAAATTGGATTAAGTTTTTCGCAAAAGGTTTAAAAGAAGACCAAAAAAAATATAAAGTTTCACTTTTGGGCGGAGATACAGTTGCTACTAATAAATCATTGATAATGTCTCTTAGTTTATATGGTTTTAAAAATAAGAAATTATTAAAAAGATCAGGTGCAGCAACAGAAGATGATATATATGTAACCGGTTATATAGGAGATAGTGGTATTGGATACGGTATTTTGTTAAATAAAATAAAAGGAATTAGCAAAGAATTTAGAAATTTTTATATAAAAAAATATAAAATTCCAGATCCACCAGTTGCTTTTGGTAAAAAAATATCTTTTTTTGCTTCGGCTGCTACTGATATTTCTGATGGATTATTGGCTGATTTAAATAATTTACTTACTTCATCTAAATGTGGTGCTAAAATAAAATTAGATAAAATACCATTTAGAACTATTACAAAGAAATTGTTAAAAAAAAAGAAAATAGAGATTGACTATCTTTTATCTTGCGGAGAGGATTATCAACTAATTTTTACTGCAAAAAAGAAATTTGCTAAAAGAATTATGAATTTAGCTAAAAATAATTCAATTAAACTTACAAAAATAGGCAAGATTACTAAAAGGAAAAAAATGATGATTTTTAATAGTCAAGGAAAAGAAATTTTTTTTCCAGTTTTAGGTTTTAAGCATTTTTAATTTGATTTTTTTAAAAAAAATAACTAAAAAGGATTGTTAACAATAATTTAAACATGAATATTATAAATTTTTCTCTTCTTTGCGGTTTGACCGCAATTATCTATGGAATATTTGTTTCTAAAAGCATTTTATCTGTAGGTACTGGCACTAGTAAAATGTTAGAAATTTCTAAAGCTATACAAGAAGGCGCTCAAGCATACTTAAACAGGCAGTACGTAACTATTTCTTATGTTGGTTTTTTTATGTTTTTATTTTTAGCTTTTTTTTTAAATTTTAAAGTAGCATTTGGTTTTTTAATTGGTTCTATTTTATCAGGAACAGCTGGATATTTAGGTATGCATATTTCAGTTAGATCTAATGTACGTACTACACAATCAGCAATGCAAAGTTTAGCACAAGGTTTAAAAATTGCTTTTAGAGCTGGGGCAGTAACAGGTTTGCTTGTTGCTGGTTTAGCTCTTCTATCCATTGTAATTTATTACTCAATTCTAATTTATATGGGAATTAATGGTAGAGATTTAATAGAACCATTAGTTGGATTGGGTTTTGGGGCTTCATTAATTTCAATTTTTGCCAGACTTGGCGGTGGTATTTTTACTAAAGGAGCTGATGTTGGAGCTGATTTAGTAGGTAAAGTTGAAGCAGGAATTCCTGAAGATGATCCTAGAAACCCAGCAGTTATTGCTGATAACGTAGGAGATAACGTTGGAGATTGTGCAGGAATGGCTGCAGATTTATTTGAGACCTATGTTGTTACTATCGTCGCAACAATGGTATTAGCATCAATATTTTTTGTACAGAATGAAATTTTGGATAATATTATGACTTACCCTTTAGCTATTGGAGGAGGTTGTATTTTATCAAGTATAATTGGAACTTTTTTTGTAAGATTAGGTAAATCTCAGAATGTAATGGGTGCTTTATATAAAGGCTTCTTTGTTTCTGCATTTCTTTCAGTCATAATTCTTTGGTATATAACTGATTGGTCAATAGGCTTGAGCACTGAGTTCTTAGTTGATGGCAAACAATTCTTAGGAAAAGATTTATTTTATAGTGGCACAATAGGCTTAATTATAACAAGTTTATTGATTTGGGTAACTGAATATTATACGGGAACAAATTATAGACCAGTCTTAAGTATTGCCAAAGCATCTGAAACTGGTCATGGAACAAATGTTATCCAAGGCTTAGCAATTAGTTTAGAAGCAACTGCATTACCTGCTATAATTATATGTTCAGGGATTATAGCAACATATATGCTAGCTGGTTTATTTGGTTTAGCTATTTCAGTCTCAACTATGTTAGCTTTAGCAGGCATGGTTGTAGCTCTTGATGCCTATGGCCCAGTTACAGATAATGCTGGTGGTATAGCTGAAATGTCAAAGTTAGATAAAAAAGTTAGAAAAATAACTGATACTTTAGATGCTGTTGGTAACACTACAAAAGCAGTTACTAAAGGTTATGCTATTGGGTCAGCTGGTTTAGGAGCGTTAGTGCTTTTTGCTGCATATACAGCAGATTTAAACTACTATATTGATAATAATTTAATCCAAGTTTCAACTATAGATTTTAGTTTATCTAACCCATATGTGGTTGTAGGTTTAATTATCGGCGGTTTATTACCATATCTTTTTGCATCACTTGGAATGACAGCTGTAGGGCGAGCTGCAGGTTCTGTTGTAATTGAAGTTCGAAAACAATTTTCTCAAATTAAAGGAATAATGTCAGGAAAACAAAAACCTATGTATGGAAAATGCGTAGATATGTTAACTAAAGCAGCAATTAAAGAAATGATAATACCATCATTATTGCCAGTTCTTTCTCCAATTATTCTCTATTTTGTAATTTTTTATATGTCTGGTCAAGGAGCTGCTCTTGCATCTGTAGGAGCTATGTTGCTTGGAGTAATTGTTACAGGTTTATTTGTTGCAATATCAATGACAGCAGGAGGAGGGGCATGGGACAATGCAAAAAAATTTATAGAAGATGGAAATTTAGGTGGAAAGGGATCTGATGCACACAAAGCCGCAGTGACAGGTGATACTGTAGGTGATCCATATAAAGATACATCAGGGCCAGCAATAAATCCAATGATAAAGATTACTAATATAGTCGCTTTGCTTTTATTGACTTTTTTAGCACATTAATTTTTTAATCTATTGATTAGCACCAAAAGGGTTTGGATTTAGATTAGTAAAGAATTGTTTTAACCAACTTAGCTTTTTTCCAGAACTATCTGTCACTGTTTTTTCGTAATCTATATCGTTAATATCGTTTTTTGAAAGTAATTTTTTTTCTTCAAGAACATTATTATCAAAACTAAATATTAATATTTTTTGATCAGTATTTTCACCATCTAAAAAAACAAATTTTTTAAATTCTGAACTTACATAAAACCATGACTTTTCACCGTCAAAAGTACTTTTAGTTGAGGGAGTGCCTAAAATATTTAGAATATCTTCTTTTGTTGACTTACCTACTAAGAAATCATTTAAATTCACATTAGTATCATGTACAAAACCATGATTGTCTGTTACTTTTAACCCACATGAGGTTAATATATAAAGTGAAATAAATATAAATAATTTTAAAATTGTTGTTTTCATAATCATTTTTGTATTATTCCTATATGTTAATTAATAGTTTAAAAAAAATTTTTTTCAAAGAAAAGTTAAAAAAAAATTATGCGAAAAATATTGTTGAAAACATTATTGAAATTTCACAATCTGATATTTTTTATAAAAAATATAAAATAGAAAAAGATTTTATATTAAGATTTGAAATTATTACAATTTTAGTTTTTTTAATATTCTTTAGACTAAAAAACAATAAAAAATTTAGACCAAGACTACAAGAAATCTATGATTATTTATTTGATTATATAGATTTTTCCTTAAGAGAAGTAGGCACAGGTGATTTAGGAGTAGGAAAAAAAGTAAAAATTCTTGCTAAAACTTTTTCTTTTAGAATACAGACATATAATAAATCTTTTCAAATAAATTTTGATAATATTGAAAAACCAATTAAAAAGAATTTATTTAAAAAAAATACAAATCCATTTATTGTTAATAAATTTGTTAAATATGTTCTTGATGAAAATAGAAGAATTCATTCTATTATTACAAAGAATATTTTTGTAAAAAAATTATTTAAATTACCTAAGTAATTAAATTGATATAAATTATTTGTTTTTTTTAAATATCGTGATAATAATTTAAAAATCATTATTTTGTAAATATGGCTGTACCAAAAAAAAAAATATCTAAATCTAAAAGAAAGATGCGCAGATCTCATCTTAAAGGCAAATTGCTCAAAATTAACTATGTAGAAGATAAAAATTCTGGAGAATTAAGAAGGCCTCATCATTTGGATAAAAAATCAGGTGAATACAAAGGAAAAAAAATTTTGGATCCTAATTAGTTTAATCAAAAAAATGGGGTTTATATTTTGAATAGTTCAAAAATCATAATTGCTCTTGATGGTATGGGAGGAGATCTAGCGCCAGTATCAGTTATTGATGGAGTTAAAATAGCATCAAAGAAGTTACCTAATATTGAGTTTAATATTTTTGGAAATAAAAAGAAAATATTGTCAATTTTAGGTAAAGATGAAGATATTTTAAATAAAATAAATTTCATAAATACATCAAAAGTAATTTCTAATGATACCAAACCTACAGAGGCTTTAAGAAAATCAAAAGAATCTAGTATGTTTAAAGCCATAAATTCTGTTCGTAAAGGAGAGAGTCATGCTGTTGTAAGCGGTGGTAACACAGGTGCGCTAATGGTTATTTCAACAGTTCTTATGAAAACAATAAAAGGTATTGATCGACCTGCTATAGCAAGCATGTTTCCAACCACTAAGTCAGAAACTGTTATGCTTGATCTAGGTGCAAATATTAATTGTTCAGTAAAAAATATTTTAGATTTTGCCATTATGGGTAAAACTTATGCAACGACTGTTTTAGGAATAAAAAAACCAAAAATTGGAATTTTAAATATAGGTTCTGAAGTTTTGAAAGGAAATGAAACTGTCCGTCTATCAGCAAAAACATTATCAAAACAAAAGAATATAGATTTTTATGGTTTTATTGAGGGCAATGATATTACAAAAGGAGTTGTCGATGTAGTTGTTACAGATGGATTTACTGGAAATATAGCTCTTAAAACTGCTGAAGGAACTGCTGAATTGTATACAGAATATCTTAAATCGTCCTTTAAAGATAATTTATTATCCCGTTTATCTTTTTTTTTTGCTTCTCCAATTCTTAAATCATTATGGAATAGAGTAAATCCTAGTAAATATAATGGCGCTATGTTTTTAGGATTAAATGGTATAGTTGTCAAAAGTCATGGGAGATCAAATGCAGATGGATTTGCTAATGCTATTGCTGTAGCTTATGATCTTTGTGCTAATAAATTTAATGAAAAAATAATTTATAATACAAAACACACTTTAAATAATATAAAATTTAAAAATTAATTTTTTATGAAATCTACCAATTATATTCTAGGTTGTGGAGGTTATCTTCCAAAAAAAGTTCTTACTAATAAGAATTTACCAAAAAAATTAGATACTAGCGATGAATGGATAATGTCACGCACTGGAATTAAACAAAGACATATAGCTAATAAAAAACAATTAACTTCTGACTTGGCTCTAAAAGCTGCTAAAGATGCTATTATGAATTCTAAAATTAAAATTTCAGATATTGATTTAATAATTGTTGCCACTTCAACTCCAGATAACACTTTTCCGTCAACTGCAACAAGAGTGCAAGCCAAATTAGGATTAAAAAAAGGATTTGCTTTTGATGTTCAAGCTGCATGCACAGGTTTTATTTATGCATTATCAATTGCAGATAACTATCTTAAAAACAAACAAGCAAAAAACGCTTTAGTAATTGGAGCTGAGATTTTTTCTAGAATATTAGATTGGAGTGATAGATCCACCTGTGTTTTATTTGGAGATGGAGCTGGAGCTGTAGTATTAGGAAAAAAGACAAATAAAAATGACAAATCAGGTTTAATTTCTACTGAATTATATTCAGATGGTAGATATTATGACTTACTTTTTGTTGACGGCGGAGTAGCATATAATCAAAAATCAGGTTATTTGCGAATGAATGGTAAGGAAGTTTACAAACATGCTATAACTAAATTAGTTAAAGTAATTAAAACAAATCTAAAAAAAAACAAAATTAAAGTAAACGATATAGATTGGATTATACCTCATCAAGCAAATAAAAGAATTATGGAAATGATTGCAAAAAAATTACATATACCATCAGAAAAAATTTTAATGACCATAGAAAGTCATGCTAACACATCATCCGCATCTATTCCATTAACGCTAAATTCTGCAATATCGAATAAAATTATTAAAAGAGGTCAGTTAGTGCTCCTCGAAGCAATAGGTGGTGGTCTAACTTGGGGTTGTTCACTTCTTAAATTTTAGTATATTAAGAACATGATTAAAAAGAATTTAACAAGGCTAGAAATCTCAGATACAATTAATAAAGAAATTGGTATTTCACGATCTGAGTCATCTTATTTTGTTGATAATATTGTAGTTGAGATGACCAAAGCATTAGTTGAACATAAATTATTGAAAATTTCTTCCTTTGGCACTCTAAAAATTAGATTTAAAAAAGCAAGAGTAGGTCGAAATCCAAAAACTGGGGAAGAAGCAACAATATCACCTAGAAATATTGTCTCTTTTACACCATCAAAAAATTTAAAAAATAAAATCAATAATAGCTAAAAAAGAAAAGAATATTTACTTATTTCATATGTTTATATAGTATATCTAATATATTATATTAAATATTTTGAAGCAAAATCCTAAATTTAAAACTATTAATGAAGTTGCAAAACAATTTAATATCCCTCAACACGTTCTAAGATTTTGGGAGAATAAATTTAAACAGTTATCGCCACTAAAACTCTCAGGAAATAGAAGATATTATCGTAAATCAGACATTGAACTAATTAATTATATAAAAAATTTATTATATATTGATTGTATTAGTATTAAAGGTGTACAAAAGATATTTGGAAACCAAAAAATTAATAAAATTATAAATTCTAGTAACCCTATATTTAAAAAAGTGACTATGGGAGATAGCAAAAACATTTTAAAAGAAAATAATTTCAATAATCAAGATACAAAGAAATTAATTAAGGAATTTTGTTTAGAATTAAAAAAAATAGAGTCTTTTTTAGATAAATGAAGAAAGTATATCTCGTACATTCGCTTTTTCCTAAATTATCTTATGCTAAAAAGATTTCAAAACTTGTTTTAGAAAAAAAATTAGCAGCATGTGTTAATATTAATACAGAAATAGAGTCATTTTTTTTCTGGAAAAAAAAATTCTATAATGAGAAAGAAATTGAATTAAGTTTTAAAACTAGTTTACTAAAGTTAAAAAAACTTATTAATTTTATTGAAAAAAACCATCCCTACGAATGTCCTTATATCGCAGCTTTCCATATAGAAAAAGTAAATAAAAATTATATTGATTGGGTTATTGAACAAACAAAAAAATTAAAAAAAAAACACAACTAAATTCAATTGACACATATATTTTATATGACATAATCCTTCAAAAAATGATGACAAATAAAATTAAAAATACAAAATCTTCTAAAGATAAAATACAACAATCACAAATATGGTATGTTGTTGATGCAGAAAATCATATATTGGGTAGGTTATCAACCTTTATAGCGATAAGACTTATGGGCAAACATAAAACTAACTACAGTCAAAATATTATTTGTGGTGATAAAATTATTGTTATTAATGCAAAAAAAATAACGCTTACAGGAAAAAAGTTAGAAAATAAAAAATATTGGCACACGGGATATCCGGGTGGTATAAAAAGTAAAACATTTAAAGATATTTTAGAAAGTCAAAATCCTACTTTACTTATTAAAAATTGTGTAAAAAACATGCTAAAAAAAGGTCCTTTAGGTAAAAAACAATTAAAAAACTTATATATATTTTCAAGTGACAAACATCCTTATGAAGGTCAAAATCCAACTAAATTAGATTTAAATTAAATGATTGAATTAAAAACTGAAGAAAAAAATATAAAAACAGACTCATTAAAAAAGAAGATTTATGCAACGGGAAAAAGAAAAAATTCAATAGCAAAAGTCTGGCTTTTTCCAAATGGGTCTGGAAAAATTACAATAAATAAGAAAGATTTCAAAAAATATTTTAACAGCCCTTTTTTTAGTATGATAATAAAGCAACCATTTGACGCAGTGCAAAATAATGCTTTTGATATAATTATTACTGTTAATGGTGGTGGATTATCTGGACAAGCTGGAGCTATTAAATTAGCTATTTCTAAAGCTTTATCTGCAATAGATCCAAAATTTAGACTTCCTTTAAAACAAAAAGGATATTTAACTAGAGACAGTAGAGTTGTAGAAAGAAAAAAGTATGGTAGAAAAAAGGCTAGACGAAGTTTTCAATTTTCAAAACGTTAATCTTTTAATTAAAAATATTCCTTAAATTTTTGTAAAAGGAACATATATCTGACTAAATTTAAATATTTTAAAGTTTATAGATATGAAATTTAGAATAAATGCAGCTATTTTAGGTTCAACAGGTTATACAGGGATTGAACTTATAAGATTATTAAGCTTCCATAATAAAGTTGAAATAAAATATTTAATTTCAAAATTTAATTATGGAAAAAAAATATCAGATTTTTATCCAGGCTTAAATTTTAAAAATTATCCAAAATTAGTTAAATTTTCTCAAGTAAATTGGAAGGAAATAGATGTTATTTTCTTGTGCCTTCCTACTGGAGAAAGTAAAAGAATAATTTCAAAAATACCAAAGAATTTATGTATTATCGATTTGTCTAGCGATTTTAGAGTTAATTCCTTAACAAATGAAAAGTGGATATATGGTATAGCAGATCACTATAAAGATTTTATTGATTATAATAAAAATGAAAAATTTGAAATAAAAATATCTAATCCTGGTTGTTATGCAACATCGATTTTATCGCCATTAATACCATTAATAAAAAATAATTTTATTCAAACTAATGATATAATTATAGACTCTAAATCTGGTATTACTGGTGCTGGTAAAAAAAGTGTTACAGAAAATCTTTTTAGTGAAGTTAATAATTCTATAAAACCATATAAAATTGCAGAACATAAACATTTAGCTGAAATTGAGAAATGTA
>CAYNCC010000016.1:0-16828 GCA_964396035.1 uncultured Alphaproteobacteria bacterium | reverse complement strand
TATAAAAATTTTCAGCATAAATATTATTACCTACTAAATAAGTCCATGCTTTCATTCCATAATATGACCAGGTAATAATTGTAGAAAAAGCAAATAAAATAACAGCTAAAGACAATATATATGGAAACCAACTTATATCTTTTTTAAATGCTTGAGATGTTAATTCAACACCTGAAATTCCAGTGTTTGAATCGTAAACACCAGAAATAATTATGACTAATGCTGTCATAGTACATATTACTACTGTATCAAAAAAAGGTTCAAAAAGTGAAACAAAACCAACAGACATATGATCATTACTTTTTACAGCTGAATAAGCTATTGGAGCTGAACCAATTCCAGCTTCATTTGAAAACGTTGCTCTTTGAAAACCAACAATAAGAACTCCTAATATTCCACCCATTCCTGCTTCAGGAGAAAAAGCTTTTGTAAATATACTATGCAGAGCACTAGGTAACATTTCATAATTTATAAAAATTATTACTAATGCTGCTAAAGAATAAATACCACCCATTAATGGGACAACTTTTTCAGTAACTCTAGCAATACCTTTTATGCCACCAATTATTACAACACCAACAATAATTGAAAGAATAAATCCAAATAACCAACCATAGCCATTAAATACACTCGCATCTCCACCAGTTGCTGTAATTAATTGTTTAAAAGCTTGGTTAGATTGGAACATGTTTCCACCTCCAAAAGAACCAAAAACTGTAAAAATGGCAAATGAAATAGCTAGAATCTTTCCTAATTTAATATATCCAATATTTCCAAGACCTCTGCTTAAATAATACATTGGTCCTCCTGATACAGTTCCATTTTTATTAAAAATTCTATACTTCAATCCTAAAGAGCATTCAACAAACTTTGCAGCCATTGCAAGAAAGCCAGCAAAAATCATCCATAAGGTTGCTCCTGGCCCACCCAAAGACACTGCAACAGCTACTCCTGCAATATTACCCAAACCAACAGTTCCAGATAATGCAGCTGTTAATGCTTGAAAATGTGTCACTTCACCTCGAGCTTTATCAAATCTATTTCTAAATTTACCAGAGATAAGATCTATAGAATGTTTAAATCCCCAAATATTTACAAATTTTAAATAAAAACTAAAAAATAATGCTGCAATAAAAAGCCAAACAACTATTAATTTTATTTGAGCTTCGCCATAATCGATACTATAAAAAATAATATTAGAAATTGAATTTGAAATAGGTTCAAATTTTTCATTAATTATATGATCTAATCTCATTTAAATTTTTTTTAAACCTTCGTAAATTATTTTATAAGCATATTTTAATTCTTTTTTTAAAATACAATAAGGTGGCATAATATAAAGTACATTTCCTAATGGTCTTAATAATAATCCTTTTTTTAAAAAATAATCTTTTAATTTTTTTGGAATAATAGCTTTGTAACCAGAACCAAAACCTTTAATATCAAAAGCAATAATTGTTCCACATATTCTAATTTTCTCGATTTTCTCTAACTTCAATAATTTTTTTTTAAAACTGTAATGATTTTTCTCAATATTTTTAATTTTTTTGAAAATTTTTTTTGATTTAAATAAATTTAATGAAGCAATTGAAGCAGCACAACCAATTGGATTAGCTGTAAAAGAATGTCCATGAGGTAATGCTTTATCAAAATTATCACCTAAAAAATTATTAAATATTTTATTAGTCGTTATTGTTAAAGATAAAGGAAGAAATCCGCCTGTCAGACCTTTTGAAAGACAAATAATATCTGGTTTTGTTTTTGTTTTTAAACAAGCAAAAAAATCACCTGTCCTTCCAAAACCTGTCATTACTTCATCATAAATTAAAAGATTATTATATTTTTTTACAATTTTAGATAGTTTTTGCATAAAAATATTTCTACAAATATTCATGCCTCCTGATCCTTGAATTAATGGCTCTATTATTAAACCTGCTATATCGTTATTTTTTTTAAATTCATTTTCAATTTTATTTAATATTATATTCTCCTTCTCCTCTATTTTTTTATCTCCGTGCCATGTTGAAGGATAATCAAATAATTTTACTTTGAAAAATAATTCTTTAAATGCTGAGAATAAATCTGAACCGCTTGACAAACTCATAGCTCCAACTGTATCGCCATGATATGCATTTTTAAAAGCTATAAAAGTTCTTCTTTTTTTATTTTGATTAAACCAATATTGATAAGCGATTTTTAAAGCAACCTCTACAGCAGTAGAACCATTGTCTGAAAAAAAAACTTTTTTTAAGTTTCCTGGAAGAACATTAGTAATCTTTTTAGCCAATTCAATTGCTGGGTCGTGAGTAAATCCACCAAATATTACTTGTTCCAATTTTTTTGATTGTTTATAAATAGCTTTAGCAATATATGGATGAGAATGACCATGAGTATTAACCCACCAAGAAGATATTAAATCAATATAAGTTTTACCCTTATCATCTTTTAATTTAGTCATTTTTCCAGAAACTATTTTTATTGGTATTGGTGAAATTTTATGTTGTGTGAATGGATGCCAAATATATTTTTTATCTAGTTTTATTGATTTTGAATTTTTCATATTTTAAAAACACTCATAAATTTTTTTTTAAATAAAATTTCAATTTTTTTTTTATTTATATTATTAATTGATGAAATTTGTGCCAAAACTTTTGTATTTCCAAAAGATTCAATTGATGCCGCATTGTCATTTCCTTCTTTTTTATTTTTTATATTATTTAAAACAACTCCAAAAACTTTTATTTTATTTCTTTTTAATAATTCCAAAGTCATCAATGTGTGATTAATTGTTCCTAAAATAGATTTTGAAATAACAATTACAGGAAGTTTAAATTTTTTTATCAAATCAATAATTAAATTCTTTTTATTTAAAGGAACAAGAATACCACCTGCTCCCTCAATAATTAATGGTCTTTTGGAACTTGGTTTCTTTATCTTTTTTATATTAATTGAAATTTTTTCATAATTTGATGCTAAATGAGGAGATAAAGGTTTTTTAAATAAGTAAGCTGATTTGTGAAAAATATTTTTTTTATTACCTATTTTTTGTTTAATATATAAAGTGTCATTTTCTAGAAATTTGCCAGTTTGTATTGGTTTCCAGTAATCAAAATTATATTTCTTAATTAATAATGCAGAAAAAAAGGTCTTTCCAACTCCTGTATCAGTTCCAGTAATAAAAAAACCTTTTTTATTCATAATTTTAAATTCTATTTTTAAACAATTTTAATGATTTAAATAACTTTTTTATATTATTTTGACTATGAGCGCTAGTAACAGATATTCTTAGTCTAGAACTGTTGACTGGCACTGATGGAGGCCTTATAGGGACAACATAAAAACCTTTTTTTTCTAGTTCTTTAGAAATTAATATTGTTTTTTTTTGATCTCCTATAATTATTGGTATTATGTTAGTCTGTGAATTGCCTATATTTAAATTTTCTTTTTTTAGAATTGATCTTAAAAAAAAAGAATTTTCAATTAATTTTTTTCTTTCATTATTTAATTTTGGCATAATTTTAATACCTGAATAAATCGAAGCTAATAAACTAAATGGAAGAGAAGTTGAATATATAAAACTCGGGCATTTGTTTATTAAAAAAGATTTTAAATTTTTACTACAACTAACATATGCGCCAAAACTTCCAAAAGCTTTACTGAATGTACCTGTGACACAGTCTATATCATTACTAAATTTTAGTGATAGACCAAAACCATTATCGCCGAAAATACCAGTAGCATGTGCTTCATCTAGAAATAGAAATGAATTATATTTTATCTTTAAATTAACAAGACTTTCAATATCTGCAAAATCTCCGTCCATGCTAAAAACAGATTCTGACAAAATAAACTTAGGATTTTTTTTAAATTTATTTTTTTTTAATAAATATTCTAAATGATTCATGTCATTATGACGAAAACGAATAAAATTTATTTTTTCATTTTTACATCCTTCATATATACATTGATGATTTAATTTATCTGAAAAAACTATTGGACTATTTTTATAAATGTTTGAGCTAAAAATTGAAGATAAAATAGAATAATTAGCTAAATAACCTGTGCTAAAGATTATAGCTGACTCTGATTTCTTTCTTTTTGCTAATTCATTTTCTATTTTTTCGTGGAAATCAAAATTTCCAGATACTAATCTTGAAGAACCGCTTCCAATTCCATATTTTTTTATTATTTTTATTGTTTCTTTTTTAATTATGTTATTTTGTGATAAACCTAAATAATCATTTGATGAAAAATTTAAAAGAACCTTATTATTATATTTTATCTTAGTAGGTCCAATTCTTTGAATAGATTTTAAATTACGACTAAGATTTTTCGACTCTAAAGCCTTATAAGATTTAAAAAAAAATTGATCAAATATAAAGTTTTTCATTTAATTTATATGATTTTTAACAATATATATTCTATTACTGTGTAATTTTTTTTATACTTTAATTTAATTATATAAAAAATTTTAATTGGGATCTAATAAGGGAGCAAATGAATAATCGTCCACCAATAGGAAAATTTCCTCGTACAAGATTGAGAAGGATAAGGCAATATCCTTGGTATAGAAATTTAGTTTCAGAAACAAAGTTAAATACAGAAGATCTTATATTGCCAATGTTTGTGACTGAAGGTAAAGATATCGAAGTTAATATTAAATCTATGCCATCTATTAAAAGATATAGTGTTGATAATATTTTAAAAAAAATAGAAGAAGTTTGTGATTATAAAATACCAGCTATCGCTATATTTCCTTATATTGAAAACAAAATAAAGACATCTTCTGGAAAAGAGGCTTTAAACAAAAATAATTTGATATGTAGATCAATAAAAGAAATAAAAAAGAATTTTCCATCAATTGGTATAATTTCTGATGTTGCCTTAGATCCATACACTACCCACGGTCATGATGGTGTATTTGAAAATAATGAAATACTAAATGATGAAACAATAGAAATATTATCAGAACAAGCGATAATTCAAGCAGAGGCTGGTTCAGATATTATTGCTCCATCAGATATGATGGATGGAAGAATTAGAGTGATAAGAGATAGATTAGATAATGAAGGCTTTAAAAATACAAGTATATTATCTTATGCAATAAAATATGCCTCAAATTTTTATGGCCCTTTTAGAGAAGCAGTAGGATCAACTAAATCTATAAATAAGGGAAATAAAAAAACATATCAGATGGATTATAGAAATTCAAAAGAATCTTTAAGAGAAGTGGCTATGGATATAGAAGAAGGTGCTGACATGATAATGGTAAAACCAGCTCTCCCTTACTTGGATATAATTAATAAAGTAAAAAATAATTTTAATATTCCTACCCTTGCGTATCAAGTAAGTGGTGAATTTTCGATGTTAAAAATTTCCGGACAAAAAAAAGTTATTAATTACCAAGACTGTTTACATGAATCATTAGTAGCAATAAAAAGAGCAGGTGCGGTAGGAATTTTTTGTTACGGGGCAATTGATATAGCAAAATATTTAAAATAATGAACAAACAACCAAATATTTTTAACAAATTTAATTTTCAATATTCTTCTCCAAGAACATGTCCATATATTAATGGACAAAAAGAACATTTACTTTTTACTGATTTAACTAAATTCGTTAATAAAAAAACATTAGAAGAGTTAGTTATAAAAGGTTTTCGAAGAAGTGAAAATATATTTTATAAACCAAACTGCAAAACTTGTAATTCTTGTATATCAACAAGAGTACAAATAAAAAAATTTAAACATTCTTCTTCATTTAAAAGAATTGATAAAATCAATAAAGATTTAACAATAAAAATTAGAAAACCCAAATCAAAATTATCTCATTTTAAATTATTTAAAACATACTTAAAATTTCGTCATACGAATGGTGAAATGAAACAAATGACTTATTTAGATTTTAGAACTATGATAGAAATTTCTCCTGTTAAAACAAAAATATTAGAAATTTATTATAAAAAAGAATTAGTGGGCGCGATTTTATTTGATATATATCAGAATTCTTTATCAGCTATATATAGTTTTTTTAATCCTCAGTATAAAAAAAGAAGTTTAGGAACTTTTTTAATTTTAAAATTAATAGATTTCGCTCAAAGCATAAATAAAAAATATTTGTATCTAGGATACTATGTAGAGAAATGTAAAAAAATGTCATACAAAATAAAGTTTAAACCAATTGAAATACTTACAAATAACAAATGGGGTATTTTTGAAAAAGAAAATTAATAGAAGAAAATTTATAAAAAATACTGCGATTGCATCATCTATTGCTGTTCTCTCTACAAATATTTCTATAAAAAAATTAGAAGCTAAAAAAAATTTTAATTGGAAAATGGTAACGACCTGGCCAAAGAATTTTCCTGGGCTTGGAACTGGAGCTGAAATATTCGCAAAAACAATTAATAAAGCTTCTGGAGGTAGATTAAACATATCTGTCTTTGGAGCAGGAGAAATTGTTCCTGCTTTTGAAGCAATGGACGCTGTTTCTAGTGGAGCTATAGAAATGGGTCATGGGGGACCTTATTATTGGAAAGGAAAGGTTGCTGCAGCTCAATATCTGTCAGCTATTCCATTTGGTTTAACACCATATGAACAAAATTCATGGTTTGAAAAAGGCGGTGGTCAAAAAATAGCTGATAAAATTTATAAAAAGATGGGCTGTAAATTTTTTGTATGTGGAAATACAGGTCCACAAATGGGAGGCTGGTTTAATAAAAAAATAGATTCAATAAAAGATTTTAAAGGTCTAAAAATGAGAATACCTGGACTCGGTGGAGAGGTTATTAAAGCTGCAGGTGGCACAGTTGTAAATCTACATGGTGGTGAATTATTGACATCTATTCAATCTGGTGCAATAGACGCTTTAGAATGGGTTGGTCCTTACAATGATTTAGCTTTTGGAATTTATAAAGCAGGTAAATATTATTATTATCCTGGATGGCATGAACCTGGTGGTGTTTTAGATTGTTTTATCAATATAGATAAATGGAATTCATTGCCAGAAGATTTGCAAAATATAGTTAAAACATCTGCAAAAGCAACGACTCAAGAAATTACAAATGAAATGATTGCTGGGAATAATATTGCGTTAAAAACATTAATAGAAAAACATAAGGTTAATTTAAAACCATTCCCAGATAATGTTTTAAAAGAATTAGCAATTTTATCTAAGAAAGTAATGCAAAAATTAACTTCCGCTGATCCACTTAGTCAAGAAGTGTATAGTAGCATTGTCAAATTTAGGAGTGATTCTATTAAAAGATCAAAAGTTTCAGAAGAAAAGTTTTTAGAAACAAGATCAAAATTTATAACATAATAAAATTTATTTTTAATATAATTTATTAGGCAACCATAAAGCCAACTCTGGAAATTTGGCTATCAACAATAAAACAATTATTTGAATAATTACAAAAGGAATAACTCCTTTATAAATATCTAATGTTTTTATACTTTGAGGAGCTATGCCTCTGTAATAAAAAAGGGCAAATCCAAATGGTGGTGTTAAAAAACTAGTTTGAAGATTAACAGCAATCATAATACCAAACCATAACGGATCAATGTTTAACTGTAAAATAATTGGTCCAATTATTGGAATTATGATAAATATTATTTGTATAAAATCTAAAAAAAAGCCTAATAAAAAAAGTAAAATCATTAAAAAAAACATTTTTCCAAAAGATCCTCCGGGAATAGTTTCGAAAAAAGCACTTATAGTCTCTCTTCCTTCAAGACCTATAAAAACTAAAGAAAATAATTTTGCACCTATAAGAATTAAAAAAATCATAGAACTAATAGTCATAGTCTCTATCATTGCTTCTTTTAAATGATTTATAGAAAATCTCTTTTTTATATAACTTAACAATATAGAACCAAATGCTCCTA
This sequence comes from uncultured Alphaproteobacteria bacterium, assembly GCA_964396035.1. Taxonomy (GTDB): domain Bacteria; phylum Pseudomonadota; class Alphaproteobacteria; genus CAYNCC01. Next base: position 8,942 of record CAYNCC010000016.1, on the reverse strand, counting down.
CTGATGCTGCTTCAGTTGGAGTTGCAATACCTGCTAGTATCGAACCTAAGACAGCAATTATTAAAAATATCGGAAGCATTATAATTATAATTGAATTACTAATTTTCTTTTTTTTATTCTTACGTAAAATTGGAGGACATGTTTGAGGTTTAACAAATATTAAAATTAATTGCCATAAGCAATAAAAAAAAACAAGTATCAAACCTGGTATTAAAGCTCCTGCAAATAAATCAACTGTAGATATTGGATTAGTAGGAATTTTTCCTTGCAACAATTGAGCTTGGCTATAAGCGCCTTGTAAGACATCACTAAGTAAGATTAATACAATTGAGGGTGGAATAATTTGTCCTAATGTTCCAGACGCACATATAAGACCTGAGGCTAATTTTTTATCATAACCCCATTTTAACATTGTTGGTAAGGTTAACAAACCCATGGTAACAACAGTTGCTCCTACAATTCCTGTGGAGGCAGCAAGAAGTGTTCCCACTATAATTACAGAGAATCCTAATCCTCCTCTTAAATTGCCAAACAAATCAGCTATTGTTTCCAAAACTTCTTCTGCGATTTTGGATTTCTCTAGAGATATTCCCATAAAAATAAATAAAGGAACAGCAACAAGTAATTCATTTGTCATAGTGCCAAATATTTTTGATGGAATAAGTGCAAGATAATTTGAACTTAATAAATCAAATAAAGAAGCAGAAAAAGCAAATAAAATTGAAATCCCGGCTAAAGTAAATGCTACAGGAAAACCAAATAACAAAAAACAAAAAGTCAGTATAAACATTAATATGCTTAATGTTTGTCCAGTCATACTATTTAATATTTTAAATTAAAAAAAATTTTACTTTTTTTATTAGAAATAACTAATAAACACCTAAAAATTAAAGCAATGGTTTGAAAAAATAATAAAAAACAAAAAAATATTAAAGCTGTTTTGTAAATATACAAAAATGGTAACCCACCAGCTTCTCTAGATCTTTCTAAACTAACCCAAGATTTTAATATATAAGGAATTGAATATTTAGAAATTACAAAAATAAAAGGCAAAATAAATAAAATTGAGAAAATTAAGTTTATAAAAGCTTTTTTTCTTTCACTAATTGGTCTATAGAAAATATCTACTCTTACATGCTTGTCGTGCTTTAAGGCGTAAGAAGTTCCAAATAAAAAAACTATTCCGTGGAACCAAACATAGAGTTCTTGCATCCAAACAAAGCCGATATTAAAAAAATATCTAAGAATAACAACAGATAATGCAATTAATACCATTATTATTATTAACCATGATACAGATCTACCAACTGTTGTCGTAAAATTTTCAATAAGATTTATTATTTTTTCTAAAATTTCCAATTTTTATACTATTATTCTTTTTCTACAAAAAGGTAAACTTCTATTATTAAACTTTTTTAAATATTTATTAAGAAAAAAACCAGTTAAATCTAAAGCTGATTTTATAGTCTCATTATTTGGCTTTAATGATGGATTAATTAAAAAGTTTGGCAATTTTAATAATTTTTTTTCATATTCTTTAGCAATTGAATAAGAAACTGCTTTGCCAGATTTAGGTGAAACATAAAATAAATTTTTTTTTGAGCCAGTCACTGTGCATTTTTTTAAATCAAGTCCATATCCTATTTCAGACAAAATTAATAATTCCCAAAAAATATATTTTTTAATCCAATCTTTTGAAATTAAATTATCTAATAAATCTAAAGTGTTTTTATATATTTTTACTTGAGGAAGTCTGCTAGGAAAACATAAACTAATTAACGAACATATAGTTAATAATGTATTTAATTTAATATTTTCATTAAATAAATCGATACTATAATTTTTTATTAATTCAAACTTACAATTCCATAAATGTTCTTCTAATCTAAAATTACATTTTATATGAACTCGATTTCCAATTTCATAAATTCCAAAATTTTTTTTTAAAACTCCTTTAACTAAATATGTGTTTAAACCATGGTTTAAAGAAAAAAAAGTAACTAATAATGAGCTTTCTCTATATTTTTTTTTTTTAAGGATTATTGCTTCATCGCTAATTTGCATTTGGTTAAATAATTTTTTTTTCTTTCATAAATTTTAATAAATTATTTGCAGCACTTAATTGTGCAATCTTTATTGTTTTGCCCTTAGCAGTAAATTTTTTAAATCCTTTTAATGAAACCTCAACATCAAATAAAGGGCTATAAGAAGGACCTGTTTTTGATTTTAAATTATATTTTGGAAGTTCAAGACCTTTTTTTTGAGCAATTTCTTGAAGTAATGATTTTGGATCTTTTGGGGGATGAATGTTTTTATCTATTTTTTTTGCCCAATATTTCTTAATAAATTTTTTAGCTTCTATTAAATCGCTATCTAAATATATTGCTCCAATTAATGCTTCGCATATATCTCCTAAGATTGAACTATTTGTTTGTATTTGTGGGTTGAGTTTTTTAGCTGAAGATGATTTAAGCACTTCTTTGATATTTATATCCATAGAAACTTCAATAAGAATATTTTTTGAAACTAAATATGCATGTCTTTTTGACAAGGCTCCTTCGTCTTCTTTGGGAAACTTAAGAAATAAATCTTGAGCAATAACTAATGATAAAACCCTATCGCCTAAAAATTCTAATCTTTCATATGATGAATAATCTTTTTTTTTTTTATTAAAACTTGCATGTGTTAAGGCTGTGCTAAGAAGTTTTTTATTTTTAAATTTATAATTAATTTTTTTTTCAAATTCTTCAATTTTCATAATGCTTATTTATATTTTTATTTATAATTTTACCTATACGATCAAATCTAATATTCCAATTCCAAAATTTGTTAATCCCAAATTTTTTTTTATCAATTGAAAAAAATATCATTTCTGCTTTTCCAACTAAATTATTAAATGGAATAAAGCCAACGTAGCCTAAAGCACGACTATCTATTGAATTATCTCTATTATCTCCCATCATAAAAAAATGGTCATTAGGCACTGTAAATTTTATTGTATTGTCAGCAGAACTATTATTTTGCAATTCTCTTACAATATGTTTTTGTCCGTTAGAAAATATTTCAACATAATCTTTGTCAATCACATATTTATTTTCGATGTAATATTCAGGATCTATTTTATATTTTTTTACTTCTTTATCATTTATATAAACTATACCTTTTTTAACTTGAACTGCATCACCAGGTAATCCTACTAAAGTTTTTACGTAATGTGTTCTATTATCTCTAGGAGTTTTAAAAACAACAACATCTCCTCTTTTTGGCATTTTTTTAAGAATTCTATCCTTTATTAATGGTAAAGAAAGAGGGAGAGAATGTTTGCTATAACCGTATTTGTATTGTGAAACAAAAATAAAATCGCCAATCAATAAAGTTGGGATCATTGATCCTGAAGGTATATTAAATGGTTGAAAAAGTATTGTTCTGATTAAAATTGCAATTGTTCCAGCTGAAATAATTATTTTAAAAGCTTCCCATTTATCTTTACTAGTAAAAATAATATATATGATAACAAGTATTAATAAAATTAGTGATAATTGCATATTTTTTATTTTTTTTGAAAACTTATAATTACATTTGAAACAACATAATCTGCTTCATCAGAAACAGAAACATTTATAACTGATTTATAACCCTCAGGAGTTTTTTTAACTAATTGTTTTTTTGCTCCATCAGATAATAATAAATAAGGCTTTCCATTGTTATAATTCTTAAGAACTATATCTTTAAAAGAAATCCCTTCTCTAAATCCAGTGCCTAAAGCTTTAACAAAAGCTTCTTTAGTTGCAAAAGATTTAGCAAATTTATTCTCTTTATGAACAAAACTATTATTTTTTTTTATTTCTATATCAGTAAAAACTTTTCTTAAAAAATTTTTACCGTACTTGTTCAAAATTCTTTTTATTCTCGAAACTTTTAAAAGATCTATGCCAATACCAAAAATCATTTTACTAGGCTGATTTTTCTAGAATTATATTTTTTCTAGAATTATTAATTTTTCTTTTCATTTTAATTATTGATTCTTTTAATCCACAAAAAATAGATTCCCCAATTATAAAATGACCAATATTTAACTCACTAATATCATAAATTTTAGATATTTTTCCCACTGTATTATAATTAATACCATGCCCTGCGTGACATTCTAAACTATTTTCAACAGCAAATCTTGCAGAGTTTTTTAGTTTTTGATATTCTTTATTTCTATTTTTATTTCTTTGGCAATACAAACCTGTATGAAGTTCAACTGCAAAAACATTTAACTGTTTTGCAATCTTAATTTGATCAATATAGGGATTTATAAAAAGAGAAATTTTAATATTTTTTTTTAACAATTTTTTTACTAAAGGAGCTAATTTTTTTTTATTTTTCTTTAAATCCAACCCGCCTTCTGTAGTAATTTCTTTTCTTTTTTCTGGAACAATACAAACTCTTTTTAGATTTAAAGCTAATGCTATATTTACCATTTCATTAGTCGCCGCCATTTCTAAATTTAAAGGAATTTTAAGTATTTGCATAAGTTTTTTTATATCTATATCAGAAATATGTCTTCTATCTTCTCTTAAATGTGCAGTAATATTATCAGCTCCCACATTTTGCGCAATTAATGCCGCTTTAATAGGATCTGGGTGTAAACCTCCTCTGGCATTTCTTAGGGTTGCAACATGATCAATATTTACACCTAATCTTATTTTAGAACTCATTCTCGCCTTCTCCTTTAACTCTATCAACTGAAGAAACTGTTTCTAATGATCTAATAGCAGCAATAATATAAGTAATATGTTTTAAATTTTTAACTTTGACATCAACTTGCATTTCAAAAAAAGTTCTTTTTCTAGATGTAAGTTTTAAATTAATTATATTTCCTTTGTTATTTCCTATTGCTGAAGCTATTTCTCCTAAACTTCCAGGTTCATTAAAAATTATAATCTTAATTCTACTAACGTAATCTTCTAATTTAACTTTTTTGTTATCCCATGATAAATCAAGTATATTTTTACTTTCATACTTTTTTTTACCTAGTTCAATACAATCAGTTGTGTGAACAGTTATTCCGCGACCTTTTATTAATGCTCCTATAATACCGTCGCCTGGTAAAGGGTAGCAACATTTTCCGTAATTAAAAGCAACGCCTGGCAATAAACCTTTTAGTGGTATGGTTGTTTTATTACTAGTTTTTTTTGTTTCTTCAAATTTATTTTTTTTTAATTTCTTAAGACTAGGATAAATAGCATAAATAACATTTAATGAATCAAAATTTCCTTTACCTATATTAAAATATAGATCTTCAATTTTCGAAAAATTAAATAAAGATAGAATTTTTTTAATAGATAATTCGTTAAATTTTTTTTTATTTTTAAGAAAAATATGTTTTAAAATTTTTAATCCTAAACTTGAATATTCAGCAAGTTCCTTAGCTTTTATAAATTTTCTAATTCTACTTTTAGCTTTGGTAGTTTGAACAGAATGAACCCAATTTGGTGACGGATTCTGAAATTTAGAAGTTAAAATTTCAACTTGATCGCCATTTTTTAAATCTGTTTTTAATGGTGAAATCTTTCCATTAATCTTAGCTCCTATGCATATATCTCCTAATTCTGAATGAACAGCATAGCAAAATCTACTGGAGTTGATTTCTCAGGCAAGGAAATTAAATCACCTTTAGGTGTAAAACAAAATACTTGATCTTTAAAAATTTCTAATTTTGTATTCTCAAGAAAATCATCAGGTTCATGTGAACTTTCTACAATTTCAACTAATTCTCTAATCCATTTATATTTTTTTCCTTCTTGAATATTAAGATTATTTTTATATTGCCAATGGGCAGCAACACCTAATTCTGCTATTTCATCCATTTGTTTAGTTTTAATTTGAACTTCAATTTTTTGTTTTGTTGGTCCAAAAACTGATGTATGAATTGATCTGTAGCCATTTGGTTTTGGTAAACTTATATAATCCTTAAATCTACCAGGAATAATTGGGTAATTTAAATGTATTGCTTTAAGAACTGAATAACATTGATCAACATTATCAACAACAATTTTAAAAGCCATAATGTCTGATAATTGCTCAAAACTTATATTCTTTTTCTGCATTTTTTTCCATATAGCATAAGGTCTTTTTTCACGACCTATAATTTCACAATTTAATTCAATTTCTTTTAAATTTTCTTTTAATTTTTGCTTTATTAATTTAATATTATTTTTTCCTTGTAAGCGTAGAAAATCTATTCTTTTAATAATTGTTAACCTAACATTTTTATTTAATTCAGAAAAAGCGAGGTCTTCTAATTCTTCTTTAATTTCATTCACCCCTATTCTTTCTGCTAATGGTGCAAAGATTTCTAATGTTTCATTAGCAATTTTTGATCTTTTTTCAATGTCTTTTAAAAATCTTAAAGTTCTCATATTATGAAGTCTGTCTGCAAGTTTAACAAACAAAACTCTAATATCTTCTGATATTGCAAGTATAAATTTTCTAAAATTTTCTACATGTTTAATTTTATCTGATTTTTGTAAAGTTATTCTTGATAATTTGGTTACGCCATCAACTAAATTAGCTACTTCTTTGCCAAATTTTTTTTCTATATCATTTTTTGTTGCAAGAGTATCTTCTATTACGTCATGCAATAATCCGGTAATAATAGAGTTCTCATCAAGCTTCATTTTGGCCAATATGCTGGCAACTTCGAAAGGATGTGAAAAAAAAGGATCTCCAGAAGCTCTTATTTGATTACCATGCGCTTTTAAACCAAAGTTATATGCTTTATTAACATTTTTAACATTTACCTTTGGAAAATAATTCTTTATTCTATCAACGAGTTCGATTTGTTTATTCATTATTCTTTATAAATAATAATCTTAATTTTATTTTAAATTAATCAATAATATTATCTTAAAGATAATTTATAAAAATTAACTAATTTTTTAGAATGCTAGAATTTCAATGATTTTTTTTTATTTTTTTGTATTATCTTCCAAATCCTCTACTAAATTCAAAATTTTTTGGAAAGATTTTATTAATTCACTTTTTAAAGTTACTAAAGATACTTTGTCTTTTGCAATTTCCCTTAATGCTATAACTGAGTCTTTGTCGTTATTTTTGTTTAATTCAGAAGATTCTCCTTGATGTAATTCTTTTGCTCTTTGTGCTGCAAATAAAACTAGATCGAAAGGGTTAGAAATCTTTTTTATGCAATCTTCTATTGTAACTCTTGCCATTTTTTTAAATAATAAAATTAAAACTAATAAAATTAAAAAAAAATATTGATCAACTAGTTTTTATTTTATTTTTTTTATTCTTTGTTTTTTTTCTAAATTATTAATTAATTTAGATATTGGAATTTTACTTATTGGATGTTTCCATTCAGAGTTAATTTCTTTTAAAGGAAGCAAAACAAAAGCCCTTTTATGCATTCGCGGATGAGGTATAACTAGTTTGTTTTTATAATTAATTGGTATGTTTTTGTAATCTAAAATATCTAAATCAATTATCCTTGATTCGTTCTTTTTATTTCTTGTTCTACCAAATATTTTTTCTATTTGTAAAAGAAAATTTAGTAACTCAATTGGTTCTTTTTTTGTATTAATTTCAATTACAGCATTAACATACCACGGTTGATTTGAAATTGGTATTGGCTCGCTTTCGTACCAAGAAGATATTTTAACAATCTTTATTTTCTTTTTTATAAAAAGAACTGCTTTTTTACAATTTTGGATTGGAGTTTCTTTTTTTAATCCTAATAAATTTGAACCTATGCCTATATAAATCAATTTTTTTATTATTTAATAATTAATATTTCTTTTTTTCTCTATTCCATTCTTTTTCTTTTTTTGATTGCCTTTTATCGTATTTTTTTTTACCTTCTGCCACTGCTAAAAGCAATTTAGCAAAACCTTTGTTTGAAAAATAAATTTTCAGTGGCACCAATGCCATTCCTCGTCTATTTAAATTTCCTAATATTTTTTTTATTTCTTTTTTTTTTAATAATAGTTTGCGTTCTCTATCTGTTTCATGACTCATCATGCCTGAAGCTAGATATTTTGGAATACTTGAATTTTTTAAATAAATTTCTCCATTTTCTTGGTTTATAAAAGCATGTGATATGTCAGCTCTGTTTTTTCTCAGTGATTTAACCTCACTACCTTTTAAAACTATTCCAGCCTCAAATTTATCTCCAATTCTATAATCGTAGGTTGCTCTCCTATTTTGAGCTATAGCATTAGATCTTTTTTTTTTTAACATTTAATACTTTTTAAAAGATTTTATTTTTAATTTGTTCAAAGTAGATTTAATTATTTTTTTTGTATTATTTGAAACTTCAACTAATGGTAGTCTAATTTCATTAGAACAAATATTCATAATTGATGCAGCATATTTTACTGGGCCTGGACTACTTTCAATAAAAAGGGCCTGATGCAGAGCAAAAAGATATGAATTAATAACTTCAGCTTTCTTAAAATCTCCTTTTTGCCAAGCATTATGAAGATTCGCACATGCATTTGGAGCTATGTTTGCTGTTACTGAAATACAACCATGTCCACCCTGAGACATGAATGGTAATATAGTTGCATCTTCACCAGATAATTGGCAAAAATTCTTGCCTATTCTGTTTAAAGTTAACAAAGGTCTAGAAAGATCATTAGTTGCATCTTTAACTCCGATGATATTTTTTAATTTTGACAATCTTTCCATTGTATTTATATCCATATCAACAACACTTCTACCAGGTATGTTATAAATTATTATTGGTATATCGCAATTGTCATTTATAGCTTTATAATGGGCAAACAATCCCTCTTGAGTTGGTTTATTATAATATGGAGTAACTATAAGAGTTCCTTCTGCGCCAGACTCTTGAGCATATTTAGTTAAACTTATCGCCTCTTCAGTTGAATTAGATCCAGTTCCTGCAATTACAGGGACCCTTTTATTCGCAG
>CAYNCC010000015.1:0-17104 GCA_964396035.1 uncultured Alphaproteobacteria bacterium | reverse complement strand
TTCAGTTCTTTGTTCTATCTTTTTCTTATCTTTCATATCTTTCCTAAAAATTATTTCAACTGCTCCTTTAGGACCCATTACTGCTATTTCTGCAGTTGGCCATGCATAATTTATATCTCCTCTAAGATGTTTTGAGCTCATAACATCATAAGCGCCTCCGTAAGCTTTTCTAGTGATAATAGTAATCTTAGGCACAGTTGCTTCTGTATACGCAAATAATAATTTTGATCCATGTTTGATAATTCCTCCATATTCTTGCTTGGTTCCAGGAAGAAAACCAGGAACATCAACAAAAGTAATTATAGGAATATTAAAACAATCACAAAATCTTACAAATCTTGCTGCTTTTCTAGAAGAGTCAATATCCAAACAACCAGCTAAAACCATGGGTTGATTAGCAACTATACCTACCGGTTGTCCATCCATTCTAGCAAAACCAGTAATAATATTTTTCGCATAATTTTCCTGTATTTCAAAAAAATCTTCTTCATCAATTATTTTGTAAATTAATTCTTTCATATCATATGGTTTATTTGGATTTTTTGGGACTAATGTATTAAGCGATTTTTCAATTCTATCTGCTTTGTCGTTAGTTTCTTTTATTGGAGGCTTTTCTCTAAATGATAATGGAAGAAAATCAAATAATCTTCTTATTTCTTTTAGTGCAATAATATCATTTTTAAATGCTCCATCTGCAACACTTGATTTTGTTGTATGTGTCGTGGCTCCTCCAAGTTCTTCATGTGATACTTTTTCATGAGTTACTGTTCTTACAACGTCTGGACCTGTTACAAACATATACGAAGTTTTGTTTACCATAAAAATAAAATCAGTCATTGCTGGAGAATAAACTGCACCGCCTGCACAAGGTCCCATAATTACTGAGATTTGTGGTATAACACCTGAAGATAATACATTTTTTTCAAAAACTTTTGCATAAGCTGCTAGTGAATCAACGCCTTCTTGTATTCTCGCACCGCCAGAATCATTTAAACCTATAACTGGAGCCCCTGCTTGTATTGCTTTATCCATTATTTTTACAATTTTATCAGCGTGTGCCTCTGATAATGACCCACCAAAAACGGTAAAATCTTGACTAAATACAAAAACTATTCTTCCATTAATTGTACCATGTCCTGTGACAACTCCATCGCCAGGCACTTTATTTTTAGACATTCCAAAATCGCTAGATCTATGTTCAACAAACATATCCCACTCTTCAAAAGAGTCTTTATCTAATAACAAATCAATTCTTTCTCTTGCTGTTAATTTCCCTTTATCATGCTGTGTTTGTATACGATCTTTACCGCCACCTTCTTGAGCTTTTTTTCTTTTTTCTTCTAATCTTTTGATTATATCTTTCATAAGAAATACAAAATAAAGATTTTACTTAGGTATATTCTCAAATAATTCTACTTATTTTTTTATTTAATGCATCCTTTATATCATATTCTAGAAATAAAGTTATTTATAAAATTTTCATTACAATTTATTTTATAAAACCTACAGAATTCCTTAAAATGTTTAGGTAAAGGTGCTGTAAATTCTTCTTTGTCTTTATTCTCTAAAGATATTATAACTTTATATGAATGTAAAAAAAGATTATTTATAATTTTTGCACTATTTTGGTAATAATTTTTATTATATTTTTTATCACCAATTATAGGGCAATTCATTTTAAAACAATGTTCTCTTAATTGTCTTTTTCTACCTGTAACCGGCTGTAAAAGTAAAAAACAAAATTTTTGTTTAATTTTTTTTAAAATATAATATTTGGTTAGAGTTGATTGTTCTTTTTTATTTACAATCTTATTTTTTAAAATTCCTTCTTTTTTAATAGGAATACCATCAACAATAGCAATATAAAATTTTTTAACTTTCTTCTCTTTAAATTTTTCTGATAAAATTACACTTGATTGATAAGTTCTTGCTAATAATAAAATTCCGCTTGTATCTTTATCAATTCTATGAATAATTCTTGGTTCCTCAGAAAAAGAAAATTTTAAAAAAGATTTAATATCATCAATGCTTTCCAAAGTTTTTGTTCCTTTGTGTACTGAAATGCCAGATGGTTTATTAATAATAATTTTCTCAGAATCTTTATATAAAATATTTCTTAATATTTCTTTTTTTAAATTCTGAAGTTTACTAGTTAAAACTATTTTTTTTTTCTTTTTAGTCACACTTATTATTGGCAATACAACAATATCATTAGTTAATATTTTTGAAGAAAGTCTTGTTTTCTTTCCATTTAATCTTATTAATCCTTTTCTTGAATATTTTTCAATTAAACTTTGAGGTGTTCCTGGAAATTTTCTTTTTATCCACTTATCTAATCTTTGACCAGAATCAGATGAAATAATATGATATTTCAATTTATTGTTTTTTTGGAGAAGGTAACTTTGCTTCTTTGAATAGAACGTGTTTCTTAGCAATTGGATCAAATTTTTTTACTTCTAATTTTTTTTTCTTTTCACCTTTAGTTCCTCTTTTTACTATATAAGAATATCCGGTATCAGCAGTGCTTAATAATCTTTTTATCTCAAAGGTCCTAGCCATAACAATTAATCTTTTTTATCCTCTAATTTTTTTGCAATTTCTTTATTTTCTTCAATTTCTTTATCTAATTTATCGTCTTTTTTTTCAGAAACAGTATTTTTTAACTGTTCATTACTTTGATTTTGCTCATCTGTTTTCTTTTTTTGAACTGGACCAGAGTCAAGGCCTTTTGCTTTTGGATCTCTATCTACTAATTCTATAATAGCCTGTGGAGCTGAATCACCATACCTAAAACCGTTCTTAATAATTCTAATATATCCACCTTTTCTAGTTTCATACCTTTTTGCAATATTTGAAAATATTTTATCTGTAATTTTCTTATTTTTAAGAATTGAAAAAGCCTTTCTTCTAGATTCTAAATTTCCTTTTTTTGCTAAAGTTATAATCTTTTCGGCGAATGGTCTTAAATTCTTTGCCTTTATTAAAGTTGTACTTATTTGTTCATGTTTAAATAAAGCTAAGGCCATATTATTCATCATCGCTTTTCTATGTGATGACGTTCTATTTAATTTATACTTTGATACTCTATGTCTCATAAAATAACTTATAAATTTTCATCAATTTTTTTTGATAATTCTTCTATATCATCTGGTGGCCAATCTGATATATCCATACCTAAATTTAATCCCATTTCCATTAACACTTCTCTAATTTCATTTAATGATTTCCTTCCGAAATTTGGCGTTCTTAACATATCATTTTCTGACTTTTGAACTAAGTCGCCAATATATATAATATTATCATTTCTTAAACAATTAGCTGATCTTACAGAAAGTTCTAATTCATCAACTTTTCTTAATAAATTTTTATTAAATTTGATTTCAGCTTCCTCTTTTTCTTCTTTTTCCTCTACAGCTGGTTCCTCAAAATTAATAAAATATTGTAGCTGTTCTTGTAAAATTCTAGATGACAGTGCTATAGCATCGTCTGGAGCAATTGTTCCATTGGTTTCAACATCAAGTATTAATTTATCAAAATCCGTAATTTGACCTACTCTTGAGTTTTCTATTTTATAAGTAACTTTTTTTACAGGTGAAAATAATGAGTCTAAAACAAGCAATCCAATTGGTTCGTCACCTTTTTTTCTTTGCTCTGCTGCTACGTATCCTTTACCGTTTTCAACAGTCATTTCTATATTTAATTTAGCGCTCTTATTTAGATGGCATAGTATTAAATCTTGATTAACTACTTCGACATCAGAACCTGTTTCTATCTGAGATGCTTTAATTTCTCCTGGTCCGCTTGCATTTAGTGTAATCTTCTTTGGTTTGTCACTATTAAGCTTAATCGCTAATTTTTTTACATTTAGTATAAAATCTGTTACATCCTCAATCATTCCAGGTATTGTTGTAAATTCATGTAAAACACCATTTATTTGAACTGAAGTGACAGCTGAACCCTGTAAAGATGAGAGTAATGTACGTCTTAGGGCATTTCCTATTGTTAAACCAAAACCTCTTTCTAATGGTTCAATAACAACTGAACCCTTATTAGATTCTTCTCCATCTAATACATCAATTTTCTTTGGTTTAATTAATTCAGTCCAATTTTTATGAACAAATGGTCCTGCAGTTTTTAAATCTTTTGGATCAGTTGTTTTATTATCATTTTCTGTTGTTTGTTCTTTTGTCATATTATTTTTGCTTTCTTATAATAGTTAATAAATTATACTCTCCTTCTTTTTGGAGGCCTACATCCATTATGAGGTATAGGAGTAACATCTTTTATTGATGTGATAGTCATTCCTACAGCTTGTAGAGATCTTAAAGCAGACTCTCTTCCTGCTCCCGGTCCTTTAATAAAAACTTCTAAAGTTTTAACGCCATGTTCTTTTGCTTTTTTTCCAGCATCTTCAGCTGCAATTTGAGCGGCATATGGAGTTGATTTTCTTGATCCTTTAAAACCTTTAACACCAGATGATGACCAAGCAAGTGTATTACCATTTACATCTGTGATATTAATAACTGTGTTATTAAATGTTGCATTAACGTGAGCTATTCCATTTGGAATATTCTTTTTTACTTTTTTTTTAAAAACTTTCTTAGCCTTTGGTTTTGATTTTTCTTCTTTATCTTCTTTTTTATCTGTTATATTTTTTTTATCTTCAACCATAAATTTTTTAAGCTGTTACTTTTTTCTTATTTGCTATTGCAACGCCTTTTCCTTTACGAGTTCTAGCATTAGTATGAGTTCTTTGACCACGAACTGGTAATTTTTTTCTATGTCTTAAGCCTCTGTATGTTACAAGATCTGTTAAACGCTTAATATTTAGCGTAACTTCGCTTCTTAAATCACCTTCTACTTTGTGATTCTTTTCTATATATTCTCTAATTTTTAATATTTCTTGATCTGTTAATTCATGAACTTTCTTTTTATCTTCAATTCCAATATTTTTACAAATATTTTTTGAGGTTGTGAATCCTATGCCATAAATATATGTTAAAGCAACTTCAACGCGCTTGTTAGTAGGTAAATTAACTCCGGAAATTCTTGCCAATTGAAAACCTATAAAATAATAAAAATTAAACGAATTATACTAATGAATATCATTAAGTCAAACATGAAAATACATAATTTTGTAACTAATTCAAGTACTTTATATATTTAATATAATCTTATTAATATCTTTATTAACATTATCAATGTTTTGCATACCATTTACATCAGATATCTTTTTTTCTTTTTTATAAAGCTTTATAAGAGGTTTTGTTTCTTTAGTATAAACTTTAAGCCTTGATTTTAATACACTTATATCATCATCTTGCCTTCCTTCTATCTGCTTTCTTTTTTCTATTCTTTTGAGTATTTCATTATTGTCAATTCTAATATGTATGACACATGTTATAGAATGATTTTTTTTTTTTAGTAGTAAGTTTAAAGCTAAAGCTTGGCTTAAATTTCTTGGAAATCCATCTAATAAAACTCCTTTATTTGTAGATAATTCCTTAGTTACAATATTATCCACAATCTTTATAATTATTTTATCGCTAACTAACTTCCCTTGATTTATTATTTCTTTTATTTTTTTTCCAACAGCAGTTTCATTATTGATTTCATCTCTAAGTATATTGCCTGTTGAAAAATGAAAAAAATTGTGATCTTTACAAATTAATTCTGCTTGTGTTCCTTTACCAGCTCCGGGAGGACCTAATAAAACCAAAAGCATTCTATAGACCACCTTTAAAATCTGTTTTTTTTAATAAATCTTCATATTGATGTGCTAATAAATATGATTGAATTTGTCCAATTGTATCCATCATAACAACAACAACAATTAATAAACTTGTACCTCCAAAATAAAAAGGTACAGAAAATTTTGATATTAGAATCTCAGGAATAATGCAAACTAATCCAAGATAGAGTGCTCCGACGACTGTTAATCGAGTAATAATATAATCAAAGTAATCTGCTGTATTTTCTCCAGGTCTGATTCCTGGAACAAACCCACCGTTTTTTTTTAGATTATCAGCAGTTTCTTTTGGATTAAAAACAATTGATGTATAAAAAAAACAGAAAAATATAATTAAAGACAAATATAATATTAAATATAAAGGTTTACCGTGCGCAAGATAATTGCTCAAAGTGTTTATAAAACCAGGCCCACGTCCTCCAGATAGTCCACTCAAAGTCAATGGTAATAACAACATTGAAGAAGCAAAAATAGCTGGAATAACACCTGACATATTTAGTTTTAATGGCATATGAGTGCTTTCGCCGCCAAACATTTTATTTCCAACTTGTCTTTTTGGATATTGTACAAAGATTCTTCTTTGAGCTCTTTCCATAAAAACTATAAAAAGAAAAGTCAAAAGAATAAAAACAATTAAAATAATAATAAAAAAAGGTGATAAAGCACCTGTTCTTGCTAATTCAAATGTTCCTGCTGTTGCAGCAGGTAAATTAGCTACTATTCCAGAAAAGATTATTAAAGAAATCCCATTTCCTATACCTTTTTGAGTTATTTGTTCTCCTAGCCATAGTAAAAATATAGTTCCTCCAACAATTGTTATAACAGTTGTGACCCTAAAAAATAATCCTGGATCCATAACTGCTGATCCTGACATTCCTGACATGTTTTCTAAACCAACTGCAAGTCCATAACCCTGTAAAGTTGCTAAAAAAACTGTTCCATATCTAGTGTATTGATTTATTTTTTGCCTGCCTTGCTCTCCTCCATCTTTCTTTAATTGCTCTAGTGTAGGATGAACTGCGGTTAATAATTGCATAATAATTGCAGAAGATATGTATGGCATAACTCCTAGTGCAAAAATACTCATTCTTGAAACCGCACCACCGACAAACATATCGAACATTCCTAATAAACCACCAGAGTTTTGTGAAAAAATTTCTTTAAAAGTGGCAGTGTCAATTCCAGGTATTGGAACAAAGGTTCCTAGTCGATAAACTATAAGAGCTAAAATAACAAATAATATTTTTTTTTTTAAATCTTTTGCTTTACTAAAAGCACCCATATTAGCTTGAGCATTAATTTGATTTGATGAAGACATTTTTAACTATTTTTATTTTTTTTTATTATTTATATTTTTTGTTTTTTTACTATCATCTTCTACTTTAACTTTCTTTATATTTTTTTTTATTAACTCAATTTGACCACCAACATTTTCAATCTTTTTTTTTGCAACTTTACTAACTTTAATTGCTTTAATATTGATTTTTTCTTTAATTTCACCCTTACCAAGAATTTTAATTCCATTCATTGCTTTTTTTATAATTTTCTTTTTTAAAAGAAAATCAACAGTAATTTCATCATTCTTATTTATTATCTTTTTTTCTAATAAAAGTTGTAATTTAACAAGATTTATAATATTAAATTGTTTCCTAAAATTGTTGTTAAAACCTCTTTTGGGCAATCTTCTGTGCAAAGGCATTTGCCCTCCTTCAAACCCTTTTAATTAAACCCCGGCTCTAGATTTTTGTCCATTATGACCTCTACCTGAGGTTTTTCCTTTTCCAGAACCTGTTCCTCTCCCCAACCTTTTTTTATTTTTTTTTTTTTTTTAAATCAATTAACTCGTTTAACATCATATTTCCCTTACTCAACTTTTATTAAATGCGAAACTTTCTTTATTAATCCTAAAATTGCATTACTTTCATTAACAATTCTTGTAGATCCTATTTTTTTTAATCCTAACGAAAGTAATTGTTTTTTCTGCAATTTATTCTTTCCAATTGTACTTTTAATTTGAGTTACTTTAATTGTTTTCTTTTTTAATTTCTTTTCTATCATCTTTTTTTTGTTTATTAAATAAATCAGTAATTTTCTTTTTCCTTCTATTTGCAATATTATTTATACTATCTAACTGATCTAATGCATCAAATGTTGCTCTTATCATATTATGTGGATTTGTTGTTCCAATACATTTTGCGACTATGTCTTGTATACCCATAGCTTCAAATACTGATCTCATTGGACCTCCTGCAATAATACCTGTTCCTGGTGGGGCTGATTTAATTATTACTTTCCCAGAGCCATGCTGTCCAAATAAATCGTAATGCAATGTTCTATTTTTTTTTAAAGGATAATTTTTCATACTTTTAGTTGCTTGTTCAATAGCTTTTCTAATAGATTCTGGAAATTCTTTTGCTTTACCATTACCAAATCCAACTTTACCTTTTCCATTACCAACGATTACTAAAGCAGCTGTCCCAAACCTTCTTCCTCCTTTAACTACTTTAGAAACTCTGTTAACATTTACAACTTTTTCTATAAAATTATCATTCTTATTATGTTGGCCAAATTTATTTGAATACATAATCATAATTAAAAATCTAAACCTCCTTTTCTTGCACCTTCCGCTAAAGCCTTTATTCTTCCATGAAAAAGATATTTGCCTCTGTCAAATACTACTTTCTTTATTCCTTTTTCTTTTGCTTTCTCAGCTATAAGTTTTCCTATCTCGATAGCTGCGTTTATGTCTGTTGTTTTTTTTAAACTTGATTTAATTTTTTTTTCTACAGTTGAAGCTGAAATTAATGTTTTACCTTTATTGTCATCAATTATTTGAACATATATATTTTTAGCTGATCTGAAAACTGTCATTCTTGGTCTATCAGAATTTTTTTTAATTTTATATCTAGTTCTCTTTTGTCTTAATAAAATTTTATTTTTTAAACTCATTTATTTTTTCTTACCCTCTTTTCTATGTATAATTTCAGTTTCAAATTTTATACCTTTACCTTTGTATGGTTCAGGTTTTCTAAATGATCTTAACTCAGCTGCAATTTGTCCAACTATTTGTTTATCAGAACCAGATATTTCAATTTTATTTGGATCAGGACATTTAATACTTATACCTTCAGGTATTGTGAAATCTATATCATGGCTAAAACCAGCACTGATTTTTAAATTTTTACCTTGCAATTGAGCCTTATATCCTGTGCCAATTAATTCTAAATTCTTTTGATAAGTTTCTATATTGCCATAAATTAAGCTGTTTAATATACTTCTAGTTGTTCCCCAGATCATTTTTGTCTTTTTATTATCGTTTTTTGCTTTTACTGTTATTTTTTTACCATCAATAGTAATATCTAAATCTTTATGATGTGTAAATTTTCTTTCACCACTTTTTCCCTTAATAGTTAAGTTAAGATTATCTTTTACAACCTCAACTCCTTCAGGGATATCTATTGGTACATTTCCAGTTCTAGACATAATTATAAAATTTAATCAAATTAAAATATTTGGCAAATAATTTCTCCACCTAAATTTGCACTTCTTGCTTTTTTATCAGTCATAATTCCTTTTGAAGTCGAAACAATTGTTACACCATATCCTTTATAAAAAGAAGGAAGTTTTTTAATATTTTTATAAACTCTTCTTCCTGGTTTAGAAATTCTAAATATTTTTTTTATTGAGGGTTTGCCATTATGATACGATAAAATAATGTTAATCTTTTTTATTCCTTTTTTTTCCTCAATTATTTTATAATTTTCTATATAACCTTCTTCTACAAAAATTTTTAAAATATTAACCTTTTGATTTGAAAAAGGTGTTTTTATATTTTCTTTTTCAACTAACAATCCATTTCTAATTGTTGCCAACATATCTCCAATTGTATCAGTTAAAACCATAATAATATTTTTACCAACTAGATTTTGTAACTCCTGGTAATTTCCCTTCATTTGCTAATTCTCTAAAAGCTATACGTGATAATTTAAATTTTCTATAAACACCCCTTGGTCTTCCTGTGATAATACATCTATTTCTTAATCTACATGGTGAGCTATTATTTGGAAGTTTTGAAAGCTTATTAAGAGCATCAATTCTATTTTCAGGTGTTGTTTTCTTATTCATTATTATTTTTTTTAGCATCTTTCTTTTTTTTGTAAATTTATTTACAAGTTTCACTCTTTTTAAATTTCTTTGAATTAAACTTAATCTGGTCATTTTTTTAATTATTTAATGGAAAATTAAAACTTTTTAATAATAATTTTGCATGCTCATCTTTTGACGTAGATGTAACAATGGTTATATCTAAACCCCTTATTTTATCTACTTTATCAAAATCAATTTCAGGAAATATAATATGTTCTTTAATTCCAAAGGTATAATTACCATTACCGTCGAAAAATTTTGGAGACAAGCCTTGAAAATCTTTTGTTCTAGGCAAAGCAATATTTATCAATCTATCTATAAATTCATACATTCTATTTTTCCTAATTGTAACTTTACACCCAATAGGCATATTTTCTTTAATTTTAAAATTTGCAATAGCCTTTTTAGAATTAGTTATAATAGGTAATTGACCTGAAATAAGTTTTAAATCTTCAAAAGCAGAATCCAGTTTTTTTTTATCGCTTACAGCATCTGCCCCAACTCCCATGTTTAATACTACTTTTAATAGTTTTGGAACTTCAAATAAATTTTTAAAACCAACTTCTTTCATTAAATTTGGTCTAATAACTTTAATATATTCTTCTTTTAATCTTGTCATAATCTATTTTATAATTTCTCCACTTTTTTTTGCATATCTAACTTTTTTTTTATCTTGTATTTTAAAACCTATTTTTGTTTTTTTTCCACTTTTTGTATCAAGCAATAATAAATTTGATAAGTGAATAGAAAGTTCTTTATTAATTATACCTCCTGCACTTTGTTTTGATGGCTTTTGATGTTTCTTAACAACATTGACATCCTTTACTAACGCTCTATTTTTCTTTGGTAAAATAGAAATAATAGCGCCTGATTTTCCTTTATCTTTTCCATTCAATACTTGCACATTATCTCCTTTTCTCAATTTAGTTTTATACACCATACTTACAATACCTCAGGAGCTAATGAAATTATTTTTGTAAATTTTTTTGTTCTTAGTTCTCTTGTTACAGGACCAAATATTCTAGTTCCTATTGGTTCTCCTTCTTTTGAAAGAAGAACAGCGGAGTTTTTATCAAATTTTATTGAAGATCCATCATATCTATTTATTGCTTTTGAAGTTCTAACAATAACTGCTTTTAAAACTTCTCCTTTTTTTACTTTTCCATTTGGTATAGCTTCTTTAACTGAAACAACAATAACATCTCCAATAGAAGCGCTTCTTCTTTTTGAACCACCTAATACTTTAATACATTGAATTAATCTTGCTCCTGAATTATCTGCTACTGTTAATTTTGTTTCTGGTATTATCATTTTTTTCCCTTAATAGTTTTTTCATTATATAAAACAAATCTTTTTGTTTTTGATATTGGCTTACTTTCTATTATTTGTACTAAATCTCCAACAGCACATGCGTTGTTTTCATCATGCGCAGCAAAATTCTTGTTTCTTTTAATGTATTTTTTATATTTTTTATCCATAAATTTTCTTTCAACATTAACTATTATTGTTTTTTCATTTGAACTCTTTACTACTTTTCCTTTAAAAATTTTTTTTGTCATTATTTTTTCAATTCTATATTTCTAATTTTTGTTTTAATTTTTGCAATATCTTTTTTTACAACTCTAATTCTTGCAGTTTTTTCTAATTGTCCATTCTTTTGTTGAAATCTAAGATTATAACTTTCCTTTTTTAGATCCTTGAGCAAATCATTTAATTCGTCGTTCGTTTTTTTATCAATTTCAATATATTTCA
Organism: uncultured Alphaproteobacteria bacterium; assembly: GCA_964396035.1. Taxonomy (GTDB): domain Bacteria; phylum Pseudomonadota; class Alphaproteobacteria; genus CAYNCC01. The sequence continues at coordinate 5,457 of CAYNCC010000015.1, read as the reverse complement.
TATTAAGATCCCAATCTTTTTATAAAAAGAGATTTAATTGGTAATTTTGCAGCGCCTAACATTAATGCTGTTTTAGCAATTTCTTCATTAATCCCATCAACTTCAAAAAGAATTCTACCAGGATGTATTCTACTAGCCCAAAATTCAACAGCTCCTTTTCCTTTTCCCATTCTTACTTCTGTAGGTTTTTTACTAACAGGGACATCTGGAAATATTCTTATCCAAACCCTACCTTCTCTTTTCATTTCTCGAGTAATAGCTCTTCTTGCCGCTTCTATTTGTCTTCCACTAACTCTTCCTGGTTGCATAGCTTTTAATCCATATGCCCCAAAATTTAATTTAGCACCTGATTGAGCTTTGCCATGAATTCTGCCTTTATGTTGTTTTCTATATTTTGGTTTACCTGGTTGTTGCATATTTTTTACTCAAAATTATTCTTTATTATTTTCACCTTCTTTAATTTTATTTTTTTTATCCTCATTAGATAAAATTTCTCCTTTAAAAATCCATACTTTTACACCACAAGTTCCATATGTAGTTTTTGCTGTTGCAGTTCCATAATCAATATTGGCTCTTAGCGTATGTAAAGGAATTCTTCCTTCTTTAAACCATTCAACTCTTGCAATTTCTGCGCCACCAATTCTTCCTCCCACGTTTATTCTAATTCCTTTTGCTCCTAATTTAAGAGCTGATTGTAAAGCTCTTTTCATAACTCTTTTTGTAGTAACTCTTTTTTCAATTTGCATTGCAATATTTTGAGCTACTATATTCGCATCTAATTCAGGTTTTTTTGTTTCAACAATATTTACCTGAATTTCACTATTACAAATTTTTCCTAACTCTTTTTTTAGTTTTTCAATGTCAGCACCTTTTTTTCCAATAACTATACCTGGTCGAGATGTGTGAATAGAAACATTAGTTTTTTTTAGAGATCTTTCAATTATAACTTTGGATATGCCAGCTTGTCTTAATTTGTCCTCTATGTATTTTCTTATTTTTAAATCATTTTCAAGAAAACCACTATATTTATCCTCTGTATACCAAACAGAATCCCAAGTTTTATTTATTCCTAATCTTAGTCCAGAAGGATTAACTTTTTGTCCCATGTTTTACATCCTTTTCATTTTCTTTTGTATTGCTATCATTTAATTTACTTTCAGAAGATTTAGACTGTTTTTTGACATTATTATCAGAACTTTTATTCTCAATTTCTTTTTCTTTTAATTTTATTGTTAAGTTACTAAATGGTTTAAATATTTTTGAACCTCTACCTCTTGCTCTAGCTCTAAATCTTTTCATAACCATGCCCTTTCCTACTGAGGCCTCTGATACAAATAATTTATCAACATCTAACTGATGATTATTTTCAGCATTAGCAATAGCAGATTGAAGAGCTTTTTTTATTTGTATTGCAATTCTTTTATTTGAAAAAGACAAGTAACTTATAGCTTTCTCTACTTCTAAACCTCTTATTGGAGAAACAACAAGATTTAATTTTATTGGACTTACCCTTATTGATTTTAAATAAACTTTTGCTTGATTACTTGGCTCAACAGGTGTTGTTTTTTTTGTTTTTTTTGTATTTTCAATTACTTTATCAGCCATTTTATTTATTTTTTCTCTTCTTTTTTTGTTGTTGGTTCAGGTTTTTTATCACCTGTTGATTCTGTTTTAGGAGCGGTTGTTGAAGGCGCCGCAGCACCTGGAGCTGTTACAGAACTAGTGGTTGTTGTTTCAGTTTTTCTCTCCGCAGAATGTGAATTAAATGTCCTAGTAGGCGAAAACTCTCCAAATTTATGTCCCACCATGCTCTCATTTACAGAAACTGGTATAAATTTTTTTCCATTATAAACGCCAAACGTTAATCCAACAAATTCTGGTAGTATAGTTGATTTTCTAGTCCATATTTTTATGACAGTATTGGTTTTACCTGATTTTCTTGTTTCTTCTGCTTTTTTTAAAAGATAGGGTTCGTAATAAGGTCCTTTCCAAACTGATCTTGTCATATTACTTTTCTCTCCTTGATCTAACAATCAATCTATTGGTTTTTTTATTTTTTCTAGTTTTATATCCTTTTGTTGGTTTTCCCCAAGGAGTTGAAGGATGTCTTCCTCCTGATGTTCTACCTTCCCCACCGCCATGTGGATGATCAATTGGGTTCATCGCTACTCCTCTAACTTTAGGTCTAAAACCTAACCATCTTTTTCTTCCAGCACTTCCAAGTTTTATATTTTTGTTATTTGGATTTGAGACTGAGCCAATAGTTGCGCAACAGTTTTCATCTACTAATCTAGTTTCACCTGATGATGTTTTTATAATTGCTTTTCCTGAATCTTTTCCTAATAAATTAATATATGTCCCGGCAGATCTGGCTAGTTGTGACCCCTTACCTGGTTTCATTTCAACATTATGTATTACAGTGCCAACTGGAATATTTTTTAATGGCAAAGAATTTCCAATCTTAATATCAACTTTATCTCCTGAGATAACAGTGTCATTTTCTTTTAATTTTTGTGGAGCTAAAATATATGATTTTGTTTTATCTTCATATTCTATTAAAGCAATATGAGCCGTTCTCATGGGATCATATTCAATTCTTAAAACCTTTGCAGAGATATCTTTTTTACTCCTTTTAAAATCAATAATACGATATTTCTTTTTATGTCCACCGCCTCTGCTTCTAATAGTCATTTTACCAGAATTATTTCTTCCTCCACTTGATACATGTTTTTTTGTTAAAGTTTTTTCAGATGTTCCTTTCCATAAAGTTGATTTATCAGTTAAAACAACATGTCTTCTAGTAGGTGTATATGATTTATAGTTTTTCATATTTTTTAAATTCCTGTTGTTATATCAATTTTTTGTCCTTTTTCCAGAGATATAATTGCCTTTTTAGTATCTTTTCTTTTTCCTTTTTTTCCTTTAAATTTTTTTGTTTTACCTTTAGAAATAATTAAATTAATTTTTTTTACAGTAACTCCAAATAAAGATTCAACTGCTAATTTGATATTATTTTTATTACTATTTAGTGGAACATTTAAAACAACTTGTGAATTTACAGACAAAGAAGTGGCTTTTTCTGTAATTAAAGGTTTAATTATTAAATCATAAGATTTAATTGATGGTTTTTTAATTTCCTTTTCTTCTTTTTTTTTAAAAATCATATTAATCTTTTTTCAACCTCTTCAAGAGCTGATTTAGTAAAAATTAGATTATGAAATCTTAAAATATCATAAACATTAAGCCCAACAGTAGGTAAAATATTAATATTATGCATATTAGAAGTTGAATTTTTGAAATTTTTATCAATCTCTTTTGTATCTATTAAAAGAGCAGAGTTATTTACAAGTTTTTTTATTTTTTTTGATACTTCTTTTGTTGAGATTTTATCTGATGAAAGTTTATCTATAATAATAATTTTTTTTTCTTTTTCTTTGACAGATAATGCAATTTTTAAACCTAATTTTCTAATTTTCTTAGGTAACTTTATTTTATGTTTTCTAACAACAGGACCGTGTGTAACTCCTCCTCCCCTTAAAATATTAGTTTTAAGATTTCCTCTTCTTGCTTTACCAGTTCCCTTTTGTTTAAAGGCTTTTGCAGAAGTTCCAATAACTTCTGATCTTGTTTTTACTTTGTGAGAACCTTGTCTTTTATTTGTAAGTTGCCAATGAATTACATTTTTTAGAATATCCTTTCTTATTGGAAGGCCAAATATATCTTTGTTTAATATTATTGAACCAACTTTTTGAGAGTCTAAATTTTTTATATCATATTTCATATGATTTATTTTTTATCTCCTTCTTTATTTGAACTATCAGTTTTTTTTGATTTGTCATCTTGTGTCTCTTTACTTTCTTTACTTTCTTTTTTTGATACTTCAACTTCTTCTACAACGGACTTTGTTTTTACAGTTAAAGACTTTGGTTTAATTGCATCTCTTATAACTAAGTAGCTCCCTTTAGAACCAGGAACAGCGCCTTTTATACATATTGTTTCATCTTCATTGTTAATTTGAACAACCTCTAAATTATGTATCGTAACTTTTTTAAAACCCATTTGACCTGCCATTTTTTTTCCTTTAAATGTTCTACCTGGATCTTGACATTGCCCTGTAGAGCCAAGACTTCTATGAGAAACAGATATGCCGTGGGATGCTCTTAATCCTGCAAAGTTATGTCTTTTCATTGCACCTGCAAAGCCTTTACCTATTGACTTTCCTATTAAATCAACAAATTGCCCTACTTTAAAAAAAGTTACATCTAAAACATCACCAATGTTATGATTAGTATCTTTATTAATTTTAAATTCTGATAAGAATTTTTTTGGTTCTATTTTAATTTTTGAATAAAAATTTTTTAGAGGTTTTAAAACTTTTTTATTTTTAATATTTCCAGTAGCAATTTGTAATTGTTTGTAATCAGTAGTTTCATTATTTTTAATGCCAACTATATAATTTTTCTCAATGCTTAATAAAGTGACAGGAACATGAGTTCCATCATTTTTAAAAACTCTTGTCATACCTAATTTTTGAGCAATCAATCCTGTTCTCATTTTTTTAATTATGATTTAATCTCTACATCAACACCTGATGCTATATCTAACTTCATTAATGCATCTACAGTTTGTGGCGTTGGGTTAATAATATCTATCAAGCGTTTATGAGTTCTAATTTCAAATTGTTCTCTAGATTTTTTATCGACATGAGGAGATCTTAAAACAGTATACTTATTTTTTTTTGTCGGGAGGGGTATGGGACCAGATATTTTTGCCCCTGTTTGTTTAGCAGTATTAACAATCCCAATTGTTGCTTGATCAATCAGTTTGTGATCAAAAGCTTTAAGGCGTATCCTTATATTTTGTTTATCCATTATTTACTACCTTCAGATATTTTTCCAGATTTAATTTCTTCAGCTACATTTTGAGGAACTTGTGCATAATGATCAAATTGCATTGTAAATTGAGCCCTACCTTGACTCATTGATCTTAAATTATTTACATATCCAAACATATTAGCTAAAGGAACTTTTGCTTTAAATACTCTCGCATTACCTCGTTGTTCCATTGCGCCTACGTTGCCTCTCCTAGAATTCAAATCACCTATAATATCTCCCATATATTCTTCCGGTGTGACAACCTCTACATCCATAACTGGTTCTAGTAATGCTGCAGAAGATTTAGCCATACCTTCACGAAATGCTGCTTTAGCAGCTAATTCAAAACACATAACATTTGAATCTACATCATGAAAATCTCCATCTGTAAGCGTAGCTTTGTAATCAATTACAGGATATCCAGCTAAAATTCCAGATTCATTTGCCATTTGCAAACCTTTTTCTACACCCGGAATATATTCTTTTGGAATTGAAACACCTTTAATTGTATCATCAAAAATAAAACCGTCACCTGGTTCTTGATTTTCAAATAAAATTTTAACTCTAGAATATTGGCAAGCAC
>CAYNCC010000014.1:0-19261 GCA_964396035.1 uncultured Alphaproteobacteria bacterium | reverse complement strand
TGAAAAATTTATTTTTAATTGACGGTTCAGGATTTATTTTTCGTGCATTTTATGCTCTTCCACCATTAACAAATCCTAATGGTGTTCCTATTAATGCAGTTTACGGATATTGTAATATGCTTATAAATATTACAGAAAAATTTAAACCCGACCAAGTTATTGTAGTTTTTGATACAAAAAGAAAAAGTTTTAGAAATGAAATTTATAAAGAATATAAAAGTAATAGATCAGATCCTCCAGAAGAACTTATACCGCAATTTTCAATAATTAGAGAAGCAACTGAAGCGCTAAATTTACCTCAAATTGAGATGGAAGGATATGAAGCAGACGATATCATTGCAACATATGCAACGCAGGCAGAAAAAAAAGGAATTCTTGTTACTATTATATCCTCAGATAAAGACTTAATGCAGTTAGTTAATAAAAAAACCAAAATGTATGATGCTATGAAAAATATTTATATAGGTATAAATGAAGTGAAAGAAAAATTTTCAGTAGATCCGTCAAAATTAATAGATTTACAAGCTTTAGCTGGAGATAGCATTGATAACATTCCAGGAGTTTCTGGAATTGGCATAAAAACGGCAGCTGAATTAATAAATAATTTTGGAAGTTTAGAAAATTTAATGTCAAAATTAGAAGAAATAAAACAACCCAAAAGAAAACAAGCTTTAATTGATGAAAAAGAAAAGGCTTTAGTCAGTAAAAAGCTGGTTACGTTAAAAAAAGATGTTCCTGTGAGCAATTATTCTTTTAATATTTTTAAAGGTATTGATAAAAAAAAATCATTAAAATTTTTCGAAAAACATGGTTTTAAGAATTTAATTGCTAGATTTAGTGAAAAGAACGAAGATAATAAAAAAATAAAATATGATAAAAAAAATAAATATCAAATAATACAATCCATTGATGAGTTAGAAATTCTAAAAAAAAAAATTTTAGAAAAAAAATTTTTTGCTATTGATACTGAAACTAATTCTTTAAATGCAAATTCTGCAGAACTTGTCGGGGTATCTCTATCATTAAACCATGGAGAAGCTTTTTATCTTCCTTTAAGGCATAAAACAACAAATAATAGCGAACTAAAAAATATTAGTTTAGAAAAAGCCAAACCTATTTTAAAAGACTTGTGTGAAGATCCGTCAATAATGAAAATAGGACACAATATTAAATATGATAAAATAGTTCTATCTAATATCGGGATAATTTTAGATCCAATAGAAGATACAATGCTTTTATCATATGTTTTAGATGCAGGAAAATTAAAACATAATTTGGATGATTTAGCAAAAATCTATTTAGATCATGAAACAATAAAATATAAAGAGGTCGTAGGTGTAGGAAAAAAGGAAAAAACTTTCGATGAAATAAGCATTAAGGACTCTTATGAATACGCAGCAGAAGATGCTGATGTTACATTAAGACTATACGATATTTTAAAAAAAAGAATCATAGAAGAAAAATTATTGAGTATATATCAAAATATTGAGAAACCATTAGTAAGTGTCTTAGTTAATATGGAAAAGAAAGGAATAAAGGTAGATATTAAAGAATTAAAAAAACTAAATTTAATTTTTTCAAAAAAGATTTCATCTATTGAGAAACAAATTTTTAAAATCTCAAAGATTGAGTTTAATATTGCTTCTACAAAACAATTAGGAGAAGTTCTTTTTAATAAAATGGGGTTACAAGGTGGAAAAAAAGGAAAAAGTGGAGCTTTTAGCACTAGTTCTGATGTCTTAGAATATTTATCTTATCAAGGCCATGATATAGCTAAGTTACTTATAGAATGGAGACAAATTTCAAAATTAAAAAATACATATACAGAAACTTTAGTCCAAGAAATAAATAAAAAAACTTTAAGAATTCATACTTCTTATTCTATGGCTGCAACAAGCACTGGAAGATTGTCATCAACTGATCCAAATTTACAAAATATACCAATAAGAACTGAAGAAGGAAAAAAAATAAGAAATTCATTTATAACCGATGAAGGTTGCCAATTAGTTTCATTAGATTATTCACAGATTGAACTAAGATTATTAGCTCATATTGGAGATGTAAATGAATTAAAAGAGGCTTTTAAAAAAAATGAAGATATTCATAAAAAAACCGCTTCACAAATATTTAATATCCCTATTGAAAAAATTAATAGCGAATTAAGAAGAAAAGCAAAAACTATCAATTATGGAATAATTTATGGAATAAGTGCATTTGGACTTTCAAAACAATTAAACATATCAAGATCAGAAGCAGATTTTTTTTTAAAAGAATATTTTAAGCAGTATAGTGGCATTTCCGATTATATTGAAAAAGTAACAAGCTTTTGTAAAAAAAATGGATATGTAAAAACAATTTTTGGGAGGAAATGTTTTATCACTGGCATTAATAACAAGAATCCAAATTTTAGAAATTTTGCAGTAAGAGCTGCTGTAAATGCTCCTATACAAGGATCTGCGGCAGATATAATAAAAAAAGCAATGATACAAATAAACCAATTTTTGATTGATAAAAAATTAAAATCAAAAATGATTTTACAAGTTCATGATGAATTATTATTTGAAATGGTAAATACAGAAACTACCTTTCTTACTAAGGAAATTAAAAATATAATGGAGAAAGCGAATTTGCCTGATATAAATTTAAAAGTACCTTTGATTGTTGATGAAGGTTCTGGTAATACTTGGGCAGAAGCACATTAAATTTAGCTTATGACACAGAAAGTTTTTTTAGTTGATGACGATAAGAATATTTTAATTTCTATTAGAATGGCATTAGAAACAGAAGGTTTTTTTGTCAAAACTTTTTCTGATCCTGAAGAAGGTCTAAAAAATTTGTTAAATGATGAACCCGATATTGCAGTTATTGATATAAAAATGCCTAGATTAAACGGCATTGATTTGTTAAAAAAACTAAGAGAAAAATCAAATATTCCGGTAATTTTTTTAACATCTAAAGATTCTGAAATAGACGAATTATTAGGATTAAAGATTGGTGCTGACGATTATATGACCAAACCTTTTTCACAAAAAATTTTAGTTGAAAGGATAAGAGTTTTAATTAGTAGAAATAAGAAAGAAAAAAAAGAAACTAAAGATAATAAAGAAACTAAAAAAAACACTCTAACTATAGGAAATCTTTTATTAGACAAAGACAAACATTTATGTAAGTGGAAGGCCAAATTAGTTAATTTAACTGTTACTGAATTTTTAATATTAGAGGCATTAGCTACGAATCCAGGAGCAGTTAAATCGAGAGAACAATTAATGAATGCAGCTTTTGGTGAAGAAACAAGTAATCAAGACGATCGGTCAATTGATCATCATTTAAAAAGAATAAGAAAAAAGTTTAAAAAAATTGATAATAAATTTAATTTTATTAGTACTATTTATGGAATAGGTTACAAATTTTCTGAATAACTAATTTTAAAATATAAATATGTTCAGAAAAAAAATTATAATTTCACCTCTTCTTCTTAGATTACTAACTTTAAATATTTTAGCTTTATTTTTTCTTTTGGGTGGTTTATTTTCAATTGATAGATATCAACAAACTCTAGAAGAAAACGAATTTCAAAAATTAGAAGACGAAGGTAGAATTTTAGCCCAAGCAATTGGCCGAAGTATTTTGCATGTCGATAATTTTAGATCTCAAATTATTATAACAAACGAAGCCCAAGTAACTATTTCACATTTAATAGATAAAAGTAGAGTTCGTATAAGATTGTTTTCATATCAGGGAGATTTATTGGCTGATTCGAAAAAAGCTATAGGATTTCAATCGAAAGTTAAGGAAACATTACTATCGGATGTTAAAGAAAAAAATATATTTAGAATCTTTTTTGAAAAAATTTATTCTTACATTTCTTTTTTAGTTGCTAAAACTAGTGATATTCAATTTTACCAAGAAAATGTCTTGCAACAGGCAGAAGATTATGAAGAAGTTCTAAAAGCTTTATATGGCGATGAAATAAGAAAGCTAAGACAATTAGAAGATGGCACTAAAATATTTAGCGTTGCTTTGCCTGTTCAGTCTTATAGAAAAATATCTGGCGCCATATTATTAACTTTAGATAGTTTAAATATTGAAGAAAAAATTCAGGATTTTAGATATGAAGTATTTAAAATTTTTTTTCTCGCTCTCTTTTTAACTGTTTGTGTATCGATTTATTTATCAGCGAATATTGTAAAACCTATAAGAAAATTAGCAACTATAGCAAAAAATATTAATCCTTCAGAAGGAAGAAATGTAGCAATACCTCAATTTCCAGGAAGAAAAGATGAAATAAATGATTTGGCTGTTTCTTTGAAAGAAATGTTAAATTCACTTTGGAATAGAATGGACGCTATTGAAAATTTTGCTGCTGATGTGTCTCATGAAATTAAGAATCCCTTAACTTCTTTAAAAAGCGCCGTTGAAGTTGCAAGTAAAACTAAAAATAAAAAAAAATTAGAAACATTATCAAAAATAATAATTCAAGATGTGCAAAGATTAGATCGTTTGGTTACAGATATTTCTAATGCCTCAAGAATTGATGCTGAATTATCAAGAGAAGGTATGAAAAAAATTAGTTTAAAAAAGATTATAAAAGAGATAACAGATTTTTATAATCGTAATTTACAAAGGGTAGTTCTTAATTTTGAAAATAAAAGTATTTATAATGTTTTAGGAAATCAAGAAAGAATTTCTCAAGTATTTATTAATTTAATAGACAATGCATTATCTTTTAATAAAAAAAATGAAAGAATTAACATAACATTGAAAAATTTAAAAGATTTTGTAATAATTTATATAGATGATTTTGGGCCTGGTATTCCTAAAGAAAATGAAGAAAAAATATTTAATAGATTTTATTCTGAAAGACCTCGAAGTGAAGCATTTGGGCAACATTCAGGTTTAGGTTTAAGCATAGCTAAACAAATAATAGAAATACACGGAGGATCGATTAAAGCTGAAAATAGATTAAATAAATTTAATAAAATAGAAGGAGCAAGATTTATAATAAGTTTTAAACAAATACAAAAAAAGGCAATATAATATCATTTGATTATAAATTTTTTTCTTATAAATTCTAATTATCATGGAAGACTATAAAATTAAAAACATAGGATTGGCTGACTGGGGACGTAAAGAAATAAATATTGCTGAAACAGAAATGCCAGGATTAATCTCGTTAAGAAAAGAATTTAAAAATAAAAAACCTTTAAAGGGAGCTAAGATTATTGGTTGTTTGCATATGACTATACAAACAGCAGTATTAATTGAAACATTAATAGAATTAGGAGCTGAAGTTAGATGGAGTTCATGTAATATTTTTTCTACACAAGATCATGCTGCTGCAGCAATTGCAAAAAAAGGAATACCAGTATTTGCTTGGAAAGGGATGACGGAAAAAGAATTTTGGTGGTGTATTGAACAAACAATCAAAGGACCTAAAAATTGGAAGCCAAACCTAATATTGGATGATGGGGGCGATTTGACTAAAGTCATGCATGAAAAACATAAAAATTTATTAAGTTCAATTAAAGGTTTATCAGAAGAAACCACAACCGGCGTACACCGTTTATATGAAATGGAAAAAAATAACAAATTATTAGTGCCAGCAATAAATGTACACGATAGTGTAACAAAATCTAAATTTGACAACCTTTATGGTTGTAGAGAAAGTTTGGTTGACGGGATAAGAAGAGCAACAGATGTAATGCTAGCTGGAAAAAAAGCGGTTATTTGTGGTTATGGTGATGTTGGAAAGGGATCTGCAGCAAGTTTAAGAAATGCAGGAGCTAGAGTTATGGTAACAGAAGTTGATCCTATTTGTGCTTTGCAAGCATCTATGGAAGGTTATGAAGTAGTAAAAATTGAAGATGTTGTTTCAAAAGGAGATATCTTTTGTACAGCAACTGGAAATGTTGATGTTATAACAATTGAACATATGAGAAAAATGAAAGATAGAGCTATTGTTTGTAATATAGGACATTTTGATAGTGAAATACAGATTGATTCATTAAAAAATTATAAATGGGATGAAATTAAACCACAAGTTGATGAGGTAGAATTTCCTGATGGGAAAAAATTAATAATTTTATCAAAAGGGCGATTAGTTAATTTAGGAAATGCCACAGGGCACCCTAGTTTTGTAATGAGCGCTTCTTTTACTAATCAAGTATTAGCTCAAATAGAATTATGGAAAAAATCAAAATCTTATAAAAACAAAGTATATGTTTTACCAAAAGAATTAGACGAAAAAGTAGCTGAATTACATTTAGGAAGACTAGGTTCAAAATTAACTAAACTTTCAAAAAAACAAGCCAAATATATTGGCGTTAATCAAAAAGGGCCTTTTAAACCTAATTATTATAGGTATTAGGTGTAAGATAATTTATAAAATATTTATAAAATCTCTTAATAAAACTAAACTTATAGCAGAAATTCTAGCTTTGAAATCCAATCCAGGAGATGTGTTTTTTTTAAAAGGATCTTTAGGAAGTGGAAAGACTACATTTGCACGATATTTCATTAAATTCCTCAGTAAAAAAATAAAAAAAAATCAAAACGTTGTGAGCCCAACATACAATTTAATACAAAATTATAATTGTGATGGTAAAAAACTTGTTTGTCATATTGATTTATATAGATTAAAAAATATTAAAGAAATTTTAAATCTTGGATTATTTGAAGAAATTGAGAATAAAATAGCTTTAATAGAGTGGCCTGACAAAATAGAAAAATTTTTTAAAGATAGAATAGAGATTAATTTTAAAAGTGAAAAAAAAGCAATTGAAAATAGAACAATAATTTTAAAAGGATATGGAAAAAACCATAAAAAAAAACTAGATTCAATAAATTTAAAAAAATTTATTATATGAAAAAAAATTTTTTTATTAAAAACGGATTACAAAATCCCATTGTAAAACCTATTGTAGCAGATGCTTCTTTTAGAAGATACTATCGAGTGGTTTCAAATAATAAAAAAACATTTATTTTTGTCTATTCTCCAAAAAAAAAAGAAAATAATGAGAGATACATTAAAACTTCAAATTTTTTAAGCAAAATGGGCCTATCTGTTCCAAAAATTATAGACTATGATAAAAAAAAAGGTTTCTTTTTAATAGAGGACTTTGGATCGAATACCTATTCTAATTGCATACATCAAGGTATAAATCATTACAAATTATATAATTTAGCTATAAAAAATATTCTCCACCTTCAAAAAAAATCAGATCTGTGTGTAAAAAAATTCCCTAAATATACAAATCAAATGTTTATTGATGAAATTAAACTTTTTATTTCATGGTACTGGCCATATATTTTTAAAAAAAAATGCAAAATACAAATAGTTAACTCATTCTTAAAGATATGGATAGAATTACTAAGAACGGGGTTAAAGACAAAAAAAGTAATAGTTCATAGAGATTTTCATATAGATAATCTTTTTTTCCTTAAAAAAAGGCAAGGCATTAGCGCTTGTGGTTTGATAGATTTCCAAGACGCAGTAGCAGGACCTTCTTCTTATGATTTGTTATCATTATTACAAGATGCTAGAAGAAACGTAAATAAAGATTTAGCAGCACAAATGTATAATAAATTTGTAAAAAACTTAAGCAAAAAAAAGAAAAATATTTTTAAGAAAGAATATGAAATTCTTGCTGCTCAAAGGCATGTGAAAGTAATAGGAATTTTTACAAGACTTTTTTTAAGAGATAAAAAAAAACAATATTTAAAAAACATACCAAGGCTATGGAAAATGCTTGAAAATAATTTGGGATCAGAAAATTTATTTAAATTAAAATTGTGGATGGACGAGTATTTTCCAAAAAAATATAGAATTAAATAAAAAGTTCAAAAAAAAATGAAAATTTCTACTATTATGATTTTAGCAGCTGGTTTAGGAAAAAGAATGGAGTCATATACAAGTAATATTCCTAAACCATTAATAAAAATAAAAAATGAAACGTTAATAGAAATAATAATAAAAAAATTAATATTTAATAACTTTGAAAAAGTCGTTATTAATTTATTTTATTTAAAAGATAAAATTAAAAAAAAATTAATTAGTAAATACAAAATTAAAATCCTTTTTTCTGAAGAAAAAAAACTTTTAAACACCGGAGGTGGAATAAAAAAAGCATTAAGAATTATAAATTCTGAAGAATTTTTTGTAATCAATAGTGACATTATTTTAGAAGATAAAAAAGTTAGTTGTTTTAAAAAATTAAATAATTTTTGGGATAAAAACAAAATGGACGCTCTTTTATTATTGTATCCTATTAAAAAATTAAAAAAAAAAGTATCGGGTGATTTTTCTTTAGATAAATCCGGGAGAATTTCTAAAAAGGAAACCTCTCCATTTATTTTTACAGGAGTGCAAATACTTAAATCTAGCTTGTTTTCAAAAGTAAAAAAACAAATATTTCCAATGCATTTAATTTATAATAAGCTTATTAAAAAGAAAAGAATTTACGGATTGGTTCATGAAGGAAAATGGTTCCACCTAGGAACTTTTGAAAGTTTGAATGAATATAAAAAAATGTTAAAATAAATTTTTTATTATGAGTGTTTTGCCAATAAATGAGTCGTCTTTTGAATCTGAAGTTGTTAATTCTGATCTCCCGGTATTAATAGATTTTTGGGCTGAGTGGTGTGGACCATGTAAAGAAATTTCTCCATTATTGGATGAGATTTCAAATGAAATGAAGAATAAAATTAAAATTGTGAAAATAAATATTGATGAGAACCCAAACATTCCTTCCCAATATGGAGTTCAAAGTATTCCAACGCTTATTATTTTTAAGAAAGGCGAACCAGTAGCAACAAAAGTTGGTGGTTCTATAAAGACAGATCTTATATCATGGATTAATGATTCGATATAAAATATTTTTTTTATTTTTTTAATAGTTCAGCAAGTTCTTTATACATATAAAAAGAACCACAAATTAAAATTCTAGAAGGTTTTTCTTTAAGAAATATTTTATTTAATGCATTTTTAATTGAACTTGCAGTTTCTACATTAAATTCTTTTAAACGTGCTATTTCATATAATTTTTTATTTGAATAATAAGGTGAATCGCTTTTTATAGGAACAGTTATTAGTTTTTTTGTTATTTTTTTAAAAGGGTTTAGAAATTCCTTAGGGTCTTTTGAATCTAACATTCCAAATACTAAATACAGATCTTTTTTTCTCCAACTTTTAAATGTTTTTGCTATAGCATTACTTGCACTTTTATTGTGTCCGCCATCGAACCATAACTCCCAATTTTTTTTTAATGGCTTATTGACAATATTAATTTTTTTAATTTTTATTTTTTGTAATCTTCCTGGCCATTTTACTTTTATTAGTCCTTTTTTAATTAATTTATTTTTATTTTTTAGTTTGTTAATTAATTTTAAAACTTTAATAGCTATACCTGCGTTTATAATTTGATGATCACCCTTTAAACTTGGTAAAGGAAAAATTTCTTTTTTTTTACTTTTAGTATTATTAATAAAAACAATTTTATTTGAATTATTTTTTTTTATAAACCAATCATCCTTGTAAAAAAAAGTTTTTGATTTTAATTTTTCTGCAGTTTTTTTTATAATATTTTTTGCTAAGTCAGTTTGAGAACCTACAACAACAGGATAATTGTTTTTAATAATGCCAGCTTTTTCTAATGCAATTTCTTTAACTGTAGATCCTAAAAAATTTGTGTGATCTATTGAAATTTCGTTGATAATTGAAACGATTGGTTTTTTTATTACATTTGTTGCATCGAGTCTTCCACCAAGCCCTGTTTCTAAAATAGTATAATCTGCTGACTTTTCTTTAAAAGCAATGAAAGCTGCCACAGTTGTCATTTCAAAAAAAGTTATAGGATTATTGTTATTTTTTTTTTCACATATTTTTAAGATTTTTTCTAAATATTTATTTGAAATATTTTTTCCATTTAAATCAATTCTTTCATTAAAATTTATTAAATGTGGAGACGAATAAGAATTAACAGAATAGTTCCCTGATTTTAAAAAAGCTTTTAAAAAAGCTAGCACAGAACCTTTTCCATTAGTTCCTGCAATATGAATTACATTTTTTATTTTTTTGTGAGGGTTGTTTAGTTTTATTAAAAGTTTATTTATTCGTTTTAAAGATAAATCAATTTTTTTTGGATGTAATTCTTGTAATCTTTTTTCTAAATTTAATTCTAATTTATTTAAAGTTTCACTATTTTTATTTAAAAGTGCATATTGCAGTTGATTAGACATAAAAATATTAATTTTTTTTTAATAAAATTCTTAGAGTTTTTGATAGTTTTTCTCTCAAATTTTTTCTATGAACAACCATATCTACCATACCATGTTCTAAAAGATAATCTGATGTTTGAAAATTTTCTGGTATTGTTTCTTTAATTGTTTGTTCAATTACTCTTCTTCCAGCAAAACCTATAGTTGCACCTTTTTCTGCAATTAAAATATCGCCAAGCATAGCAAATGAGGCACAAACACCACCAGTTGTTGGATCTGTTAAAACCACAATATAAGGAATTTTGTTGTCTTTAACTTTTTTTATTGCTGCTATAGTTCTAGGCATTTGCATAAGAGATAAAATTCCTTCTTGCATTCTGGCCCCGCCAGAAGATGGTATCATTATTAATGGAATATTTTTTTTTACTGAGATTTCAGAAGCTTTAACAATTGAATCACCAACATTTACTCCCATTGACCCTCCCATAAAATGAAAGTCAAATACTACTGCAATAATAGGTAAGTTTCTAATTGTACCTTCAGCAATTACTACAGCATCATTCTCTTTTGTCTTTTTTCTAGCTTCTTTCAATCTGTCTTTATATTTTTTTTTATCTTTAAAAGACAATGGATCATTGTCATTATTAGGGACTTTAATTTTTTCGTAGCTTTCTTCATCAAAAAGAAATTTAATTCTTACATCTGATGGTAATCTCATATGAGTTCCACATTGTCCACAAACTCCGAAAGATTTTTCATAATCTTTGTAATATATCATTGTACCGCATTGGCATTTAATCCATAAATTTTTTGGTATATCTTTTTTTTTAACTAAAGATTCTAATTTAGGTTTTATATAGTTTGTTAACCAGTTCATATTATTTATTTTACAATACCGATGATAGTTCCTTTACATAATTAAGAACATTTTCAATTAACCTTTTTTTATTATAATTTTTTTTTTGCGCTTGTTCCACTTTTTTAATAATTGATGATCCTACTACTATGGCATCTGCATTTTTAGATAAATTTTTAACATCTTTTTTATTTTTTATTCCAAAACCAACAGCTATTGGTAATTTAGTTAATTTTTTTAAATTTTTTATTTGGCTTCCAAGTTTTTGGTTAGACTTATGATCAGCGCCTGTTATCCCAGTAATAGAAATATAATATACAAACCCAGAGGAGTTTTTAATTATTTTTCTGAATCTATTATTATCAGATGTTGGAGTTGCTAATTTTATAAAATGAATTTTATTTTTTATCATTGGCAAACATAATTCAGAGTCTTCTTCTGGAGGTAAATCAACAATTATCACTCCATTTATATTATTTTTTTTAATATTTTTAATAAAATTATTTATTCCAAATCTGTGAACGGGATTATAGTAGCCCATTAATATTATAGGTGTGGCGTTATTCTTTTTTCTAAATTTTTTAACAAGTTCAAATATTTTTTTTAAATTCATATTTTTTTTTATAGCCCTATCATTAGCCCTTTGGATTACAGGGCCATCTGCCATTGGATCAGAAAAAGGCATGCCAAGCTCTATAATATCAACACCACATTCAGGTAGTTTTTCTATAATTTTATAGGAAGTATGAAAATCTGGGTCACCTGCTGTTACAAATGATATTAGACCGCATTTTTTTTTTGTTTTTAATTCACTAAATTTATGAGTTAATAAGTCTTTAATTGACATTAAACTTAGATATTTATTTTTAATTTTTTTGCATCAGTAAAGATATCTTTATCACCACGACCACACATATTCATAACAACAATGTTATTTTTAGGCATTTTTGGTGCCTTTTGTATTAAATATGCCAAAGCATGAGAGGGTTCTAAGGCTGGTATTATTCCTTCTATTTTTGAACAAAATTGGAATGCTTCTAAGGCCTCTTTATCTGTAACACTTACATATTTTACTCGCTTAGTATCTTTTAACCATGAATGCTCTGGACCAATGCCGGGATAATCTAAGCCTGCAGATATTGAATGTGGTTCAGTAATTTGTCCATCTTTATTTTGTAAGATATATGTTTTACTTCCATGTAAAACTCCTAATTCGCCTTTTGCAATTGAGGCCGCATGTCTTTTATTAAGTCCTTCCCCAGCTGCTTCTACACCAATCATTTTAACGTTTGTATCATTTAAAAAAGGGTAAAAAAGTCCCATAGCATTTGAACCTCCGCCAACACATGCAATTAAAGTATTAGGTAATCGTCCCTCTGCTTTTTTTATTTGTTCTTTAGTTTCTTGTCCTATAACCGATTGAAAGTCTCTAACCATTTCCGGGTAAGGATGAGGTCCTGCTACACTTCCAATAATATAAAAAGTGTCATTAACATTTGTTACCCAATCTCTTAAAGCTTCATTCATTGCATCTTTTAAAGTTTTAGAACCACTTTTAACCTTTTCTACTTTAGCTCCCAAAAGTCTCATTCTAAAAACATTTGGTTTTTGTCTCTCATAATCTATTTCACCCATATAGATAACGCAGGGTAAATTAAAAAGAGCACACACAGTAGCAGTTGCAACTCCATGTTGACCTGCCCCCGTTTCAGCAATTATTCTTTTTTTACCCATTCTTTTTGCAAGTAATATTTGACCAAGCGTGTTATTTATTTTGTGTGCACCAGTATGATTTAATTCATCTCTTTTAAAATAAATTTTTGGTCCTTTAAGGGTTTTTGATAAATTCTCAGCAAAATATAAAGGTGAAGGTCTACCTACATAATCCTTTAGATATTTTTTAAAATCATTTATGAATGTCTTTTCCTTTTTTATTTTTTTATAAGATTTTTCAACATCTAAAATAAGAGGAACAAGTGTTTCTGCGACAAATCTTCCACCATATTTACCGTAATGTCCACTAGAGTCAGGACCTGATTTATAGGTGTTTTTTTTCATAGTTATAATTTATCCGCTAAATTTAAAAAATTATTAATTTTTTTTATATTTTTTTCCCCTGGGGAACTTTCTAAACTAGAAGAAACATCAACAAATTTAATATTTGAAGTTTTTATAGCTTCTTCTAAATTCTTAATATTGATTGCTCCTGATAAAATCAATAATTTCTTATTTTCTATATTTTTTAATAATTCCCAATTTGATTTGCTACTTTTCTTTTTAAAATTCAATTTATTTTTTGTTACTATTTTGGAATCTATTAAAATGTAGTCGCAAATATTTTTAAAAACTTTAATTTTTTTAATATCATTTTGATTTGAAATTTTTATAGCTTTAATAATTTTTATTTTTTTTATTTTTTTTATATTTTTTAGAAAATCTAAGGTTTCTGTGCCATGAAATTGTAAATAATCTAATTTAACATTTTCTATAATTTTTTTTATTTCTGATATTTTCATATTTGCACAAACACCCACTTTTAAAATTTTTTTTCCGGCATATGCTGATAATTTCTGTGCAGTTTTTATATTAATAAATCTTGGTGACTTTTTATAGAACACAAGCCCAATCATTTTTGCTTTTCCATTTATTGATTCTTTGACTTGCTTAATTGTTTTTAAGCCACATATTTTTACTTTAATTGTCATTATTCTTTTATTAAAAACTCTTTTATTTCTTCATTAATTAATGTAAGAGTTTTTTTTGGATTTTTAGATTTTGTTATAGGTCTACCAATAATAATATATGTGGCTCCTTTTTTAATAGCCGTTGTAGGATCAAGGAATCTTTTATGCTCATCTTTCTTATTTTGTTTTGATCTTATTCCAGGAACAAATATTTCAATATTATTTTTTTTTAGTTTACTTATAATTTCTAGGTCTTTCGGCGCTAATATTAATCCATGAACATTATTTTTTAATGCAATATTTATTAATTTTTTTATTTCACTTTTAAGAGAAATACTAATTCCAATTTTTTCAATACTACTTTTATCAAGATGTGACAATAGTTGTACTGATAAAATTTTTGTATATTTTGATCCTTTAACTGCAGCTTGAATCATTTCATCACCTCCTAAGCTATGTATGCTTAAATAATTAGGTTTAAATAGATTAATAGCTTTAACAGCTTTATAAACTGTTGTAGGAATATCGTGGAATTTTAAATCAAGAAAGATAGGTAATTTAAATTTTTTAAATTTTTTTATAATTTCTGGTCCATAAGAAGAAAACATTTCTTTTCCTATTTTAATACCAGCAAGATCTTTATAAAGAAGACTTGTTATTTTTATTGCTTCATTAAGTTTGTTAGTGTCTAATGCTAAAAAAACCCTTTTAAATTTTTGTTTTAACAAATTATTAGGTTATTTTGAGTTTAATTTTTTAAATAAAATTTTACCCATTCTAAATTTTGGATGTGTTTTTTCATCAATTTCAATATTTTTACCATTTTGTGGATTTAATCCCACTCTTTTTTGTCGGTCTTTTGTATAAAAAGCTCCAAATCCTCTAATCTCAACTCTTTTTTTGTTTGTTAGTGCGGTAGTTATTTCTTTAAAGAAAAGGTCAACAATTTTTTCAATTTCTGAAAATTTATATTTATCATTTTTTTTTAAAATTTTTTTTACTAAATCTGATTTATTCATAATTATTTACCTTTTTTTGTTTTTGTTTTTTTTTTACTTTTTTTTATTTTTTCACCTAATATTTTTCCAAGCGATGCGCCACTATCGACAGAACCAAATTCTTTTTTCATTTTCTTTTGTTCTTTACTTTCAATATTTTTGATTGATAAAGATAGAATCTTATTTTCATTGTCAATTTCTTTTATCATTGCATCTAATTTTTCATTAGCAGCAAATCTTCTTGGATTTTGTTCAGATTCTTCTATTGATAGATCTTCTTTTTTAATAAATCCATCTAAATTATTTTTTAATTTAACTTTTACACCCTCAGATTTTACATGTATTACAGAACATGTCACTACACTTTTAAGTTTTATTGTTTTAATTTTTTCCTTAAAAGGACCGTCAGTTAACTGCTTAATGCCAAGAGAAATTCTGCGTTTTTCTTTATTAACTTCAAGAATTTTTGTCTTAACTTTCTCTCCACTTTTAAATTTTGATATTGATTTATCATTCCATTCCCATTCAAGGTCAGAAACATGGACCATTCCGTCTAAATCATCATTTATATTAACAAATATTCCATACTCAGCAATATTGCCAACTTTACCTTCAAGTATTTCACCTTTTTTATATTTTTTTATGTAGTCCTCCCATGGGTTTGCATCATCTTGCTTCATTCTAAAACTAAGTTTTCTTTTTTGTGTATCTAGCTCAAGAATTGCCACATCAACTTTTTGTTCTAAAGACACAATATCTTTTGGATCATTTTTTTTCTTATCCCATGTCATTTCGGATATGTGAATTAAACCTTCTATACCATCTTCTAATTCTATAAAAGCCCCATAGTCAGTAAGTTTTTTTATTACCCCTGGATATGTTTTTCCGATTTTATATTTTTTTTCTATATTACTCCAAGGATCTTTTGAAAGTTGTTTAATTCCTAATGAAACTTTTCTATTTTCTTTATTAAACTTTATTACTTTTACTTTTAACTTTTGCCCGATTTTTAAAAAATCTTTTGGATGATTTATTCTTTTCCACGAAATATCAGTTAAATGTATAAGACCATCACAAGAACCAAGATCAATAAACGCTCCATAATCAGTAATATTTTTAATTACACCATCTACTATTTTTCCTTCTTTAAAATCTTTTTCTAAATTAGCTTTTGATTTCCCAAGATTTTCTTCTAAAAAAGATTTTCTGGAAATTACAATATTTCCTCTATCTCTATCAATTTTTAAAACTTTAAAAGATTGTGGCACTCCTATTAAATGATTAATGTCTTTCACTGGTTTAATGTCAACTTGACTTCCTGGTAAAAAAGTAATGACGCCACTTATGTCCACTGTATAACCACCTTTTACTTTTCCATAAATTTTGCCTTCTAATGTGACATTTTTATTTTGAGCTTTTTCGAATTCATCAAAAGATTCTTCTTTTCTTGCTTTTTCTCTACTTAATACTGCTTCACCGTTTTTATCTTCTAATCTTTCAACATACACATCAATTTTGTCTCCAACCTTCACTTCTTTTTCTTTATCACAAAATTGTAGTTCATCTAACGATATTCTTCCTTCACTTTTTAAACCAATGTCTATTAATGCGTGATTATTGTTAATCGATATAATTTTTCCGCTAACTACCGCGCCTTCAAAATTTTTAAGTTTTTTTAGTGATTGATCTAATAAATTTTCAAAATTTTCAGTATTTTCAGACATTATTATTACAATTTAAGACTTTAGAACTTTTATTTTTTTTTTAAAGCTTTTTTACTTTATTTTTGCGACAACATTATTCATTAATTTTACAAAATTTGGAAAACTTGTTTTTATACAATTTCCATCATCAATTTTTATAGTTTTTTTTGAAGCTGTCCCCATTATTAGAAAAGACATAGCAATTCTATGGTCAAAATAAGTTGTTATTTTAGAATTTCCATAGATATCATTTTCTCTACCTTCAATTATAAGACCGTCTCCTTTTTTCTTAACTTGTGCTTTACAAGCTAACAAACCTTTATAAATGGAATTAATTCTATCGCTTTCTTTGTATTTTAATTCTTTTCCTCCAGAAAAAGAAGAATTCCCAGATGCAAATGAAGCTAGTACAGAAAATATAGGTATTTCATCAATCATTTTTGCAACAGTCTCTTTCTTTAAATGGATACCCTTTAATTTACTACTTTTAAAGGTAATATCAGCAACGTCTTCATTTGATTTTTTTTTCTTATTTGAAAAATATATATTTGCATTCATTTGTTTTAAAACTTTAAAAAAAGTATTTCTAGTTTTATTTATATTTACACTTTTAATTTTAAGTTTTGAATTTGGGTTTAATAATGCTGCTGCACCGACAATCGCAGCTGAAGATATATCTCCACATATATTTATATTTGTACCAATGAGATCCTTTTGTCCTTGTAATTCAATTAAATTTCTTTTCTTTTCTTTTTTTATATTTATTTTAGCTCCAAATAATTCTAGTAGTATTTCAGTATGATTACGGGTAAGTATATTTTCAATAATAGTTGTTATTCCTGGAGTTCCAAGAGAGGCAAATAAAATACATGATTTTACTTGTGCTGATGGCATAGGCATAACATATTTAATTGGCAAGGGCTCACTTATTCCTCTTAAAGTTATTGGCAATTTGTTATTACGTGATTTAATTTCCGCACCCATTTTTACTAGTGGATCAATAATTCTATCCATGGGCCTTTTATTTAAACTTTCATCTCCGGTAATTTTTGTAGCAAAATCTTGGTTAGACAAAATTCCCATCATTAAACGAGTAGCTGTGCCAGAATTACCCATATTTAGTATATTATTTGTTTTTTTTAAACCATTTATTCCATTTCCTTTAACAATAACTTTTTCTTTTTTTACAATTATATTTACACCTAATAATTTTAGATTTTTAATTAAATCTAAAACATCTTTAGAAAAAGATAGTCCATAGATTTCAGATGTTCCTATTGCTACAGAAGAAAGAATTAGTGCTCTTTGAGATATTGATTTATCTCCAGGAACTGTTATGGTTCCATTAATTGAACTTGCATTATGTGATAATAAAGTTTTCAAATTTAAAATTTTTTTTTATATTTTATAAATATATGTTTACTAATATATAATTTTAAATTAGAAATAATTTAATAATTGTAAAAAAAATAGTTTAAAAAAATGGTAGATAAATCTTGGGGAAAAAAAAGAGTTTGTTCTTGCGGAAAAATTAGATTTTATGATCTCAATAAAAAAAAAATTGAATGTCCAGAGTGTAGCGAAATTATAGACATTAATTTTTTAGAAACTTCTAATGTAGAGAAAGGTTTTTTAAATAAGGATAAGATTGTAAATACTCCACCCCCAAAAAAAGAAAAAACTATTGATAAAGAGAATACTGACGTAGAAAAAGAAACAAGCCTCGAAATTGATGATACTTCAAAAATGCCTGTCAAAGAAATTATAGGCGACAATACTGGAAAAAATCCTACCAATATAAAAGAAGAAGAATAGAGTGATTATTTGTGTTTTTTCTTTAGATCTTTTTTAAGATCTTCATGATCACCAATCACAATATGATGTTTGCTTTTTATGATATATTTTTCTAGGAATGGTAAAAATGGCAGAGGCAACAATCCTCCTAAAAATATTCCTAAAGCAGCATTTTTTAAATCTGGATCAAGTGATGCTGCAATAAAAGCAGAAAGTGCATGGGCAATAACTACACCAGCTATCCCAGCAACAAACCCGTTAGAAATTACTTTTAAAAATCTATTAATACTAAAACCAGTATAAAATCCTAAGACCATAATTAAGATATGGAGTGAACCAAAAACAAACCCTTTTAATAAAAATTTGTCTTGTAAAAAAGAAATATTTTCAATTAAAGTTTCCATAGATAAAGAAAAAAAATTAACTTTAATTTATCAGAAAATTTAATTTTTGATATTATTAAAACAATAATAATTCTTTATTTTATTTTTAGAAATTATCCGTTTGGACGTATAAAGCCGTATTCTCTGTATGATTTAATAGATCCTCTGCCGTAACTATTGTCTTTTTCATACTTAGCTATTGAAACCAATGAACTTAATGTGAAAAGCAATACAGTAATAAAGAAAGCTAATTTCATATATTTCTCCTTAAATTGATTGTTAATATCATAATTAATTATCAATTTAATGTTCATTGTTTTATTTCTCAAATTTATTATTTGTATGGTTTGTATCATTTGAAATGATATTATATAAACATTGATTTTTAAAAAAGTAATTGATATTACTTAGGTCTATTCTGATTAGGGGCTATAGCTCAGTTGGGAGAGCGCTTCGCTGGCAGTGAAGAGGTCGTCGGTTCGATCCCGTCTAGCTCCACCAAAAATCTCAAGATTTCCAACGGATCGTCTTGGTTATAATTGCAAAAATTATAGCTGTAAGAACATAACTTATAACAATTAATGGCCCTGCAGGAGCATCAAAAAAGATTGCTAAAAAAATCCCTGCT
>CAYNCC010000013.1:0-19447 GCA_964396035.1 uncultured Alphaproteobacteria bacterium | reverse complement strand
TCTAAAGCCAGCTTTAATATGATCTTCTTTTGTCCAACCTGATGTCTTGCCTTTTAGTAAATGTGCTTTATCAAACCAGCTACTATAAGGACCACTTAAATTTTCCATTTCATTTATTTTAAAACTTAATAGTATTGCTTGTTTAATCCATTGATTAACAATCCATTCATTGTTTATTTTTTCTGCAACTCTTATTTTTCCTTTATTTAGTAGATTTATTATTTCATTTATTGCATCAGGTAACTCGCCTTTTGTTTGAGTATTAATCTCATCAATTTTTTTCCAATTGTTTTCAATAATTTTTTTTAATTGTTCACTATCCATTTTTGTAACCATTCAGTTAAACTATTTGAAATATAATCAATTTTTTTTGATCTTCCATTCAATTCTTTGTCAAGATACTTGTTATAAATATGAACTGTTGTAATTCCCAATTGAGCAGCAGATAATAAGTTTTTTGGTATATCATCAAACAATATTGTTTCATCAACTTTTAAAGAATAAAACTTAATTAATTTTTTGTAAGTGTTTAAATCTGGTTTTGGTTTATATCCAGCTTTTTCAATATCAAAAATATCATCAAATTCATTTATAAGTCTAAGTTGTTTTAGAACTTTTTTTACATAAACAGTGTCAGCATTTGTAAATATAATTTTTTTTCCCGGAATCTTTTTTATCAAATTATTTAATTTTTTATTATGTTTAATAATACCAAAATCAATATCATGAACATATTCTAGGAATTTTTTAGGTTTTATATTGTGATGCGTCATTAAACCTCTTAAAGTTGTTCCATTTTCTACAAAATATTTCTTTTGCAAAACTTTAGCTTCTTGTATATCAACATTTAAATTATGGCTAATAAATTTGCCCATTCTTTTATAAATTTGATCAAATATGCCACTATTTGCACAGTACAATGTATTATCTAAATCAAATAACCAATTATTAAACTCCTTAAAATTTTTATTTTTTTCCAATTAATGTTCCTACACCTTTTGTTGTAAAAATTTCTTTCAATAACAGTTTTGGCACTCTTCCATCTAAAATTACAGCAGCTTTTGCTGATTTTCTTACAGCATTTAAACATGTTTCTACTTTTGGAATCATACCTCCTTTAATAATATTTTTTTTTATTAATTCTTTTGCTTTTTTAGGTGTAATTTCTTTGATTAATTTATTATTTTCATCCATGACACCTTTAATGTTAGTTATAAAATAAAATCTTGTAGCAGATAGCGAGGCAGCAAGCTCTCCTGCAACAGTATCGGCGTTAATATTAAAAACTTTTTTACCTTTAAAACCTAAACTTGCAATAATTGGTATATAATTTTTTTTTAATAAATTTGTTAAAATTTTAATTTTAATTTTTTTTGGACTTCCAACAAATCCCATTTCTTTTTTTAGTTGTCTAACCTCAATTAAACCTTTTTTATGTCCTGGGAGACTAATTGCTTTACCTCCGGCTTTATTTATAAGATCTACAATTTTTTTATTTATTCTTTTTACCAATACTCTTTTGACAACTTTTATTGTTTTTTTATCAGTTACTCTTAATCCATTCTTAAATTTTGTAATTAAATTTTCAGCTTTTAAAGTTTCTGATATTTGAATACCACCACCATGAACAATAACAACATTTATTCCTAATTTTTTTATTAAAACTAAATCCTTAGCAAAGTTATTAGCAAGATATCTGTCGCTAAGAGCACTACCCCCATATTTAATTACAAAAATTTTATTATTAAATTTTTTTATATATTTTTCAGCTTCAGAAAACGATAAAGCGCTTTGCAGGTATTTTTTTTCACTAATAGATAAATCTGATTTCAATTTTAATAACTCTAAATTTTATTTTTTTCCTCTTTCCATTCTTTTTTTTATTAAGAGTTGTTGCCCCATCGAAAGCACGTTATTCCATGCCCAATATATTACAAGTCCTGAAGGAAATGGAGCTAAAATAAAAGTAAAAAATATTGGAAGAAACATAAAAATTTTTGCTTGCATAGGGTCTGTTGGTGCAGGATTTAATTTTTGTTGAATATACATGGACACTCCCATAATTAGTGGCCATAAACCAATATTTAAGAATTTTGGTAAATATAAATTAGGGTCCCAAGGTATTAATCCAAATAGGTTTAGAATACTTGTAGGGTCTGCTGCTGAGAGATCCTGTATCCACCCATAAAAGGGTGCATGGAACATTTCTATAGAAACAAATAAAACTTTATACAAGGCAAAGAATACTGGTATTTGAATAAGCATTGGAAAACAACCTGCAGCAGGATTCACCTTTTCTCTCTTATACATAGCCATCATTTCTTGATTCATTTTCATTTTGTCATTTTTATTGAGTTCTTTTATTCTAAGCATTTCGGGTTGCAATTCTTTCATTCTATTCATTGCAATGTAAGATTTATTAGCTAAGGGATAAAAAACAGCTTTTATTAAAACAGTTACAAACAATATAGATAAACCGAAATTTCCAAAAATATTTTTAAAAAAAATTAAAAGATAGAAAAATGGTTTTGTTAGCCAATAATACCAACCAAAGTCGATTGCCAGATCAAATCTTGAAATAGAATGTGTTTCTTCATATTTATCAAGCAACTTAACTTCTTTTGCACCTACAAATAATTTATGAACTGAGTTTGATGTTTGGCCCGTGGGTATAACTATTTTATTACCCATATAATCAACTTGATATTTATCTGTGTTATTTCTTTTATAATATTGAAACCTTGCTTTAACTGTAGAATTTTGATCAGGGATTAAAGCTGAAAGCCAGTATTTATCAGTGATACCAAACCAACCGCCATTAGATGAAAACTCTATTGGTCCTATATTATCTTTTAATTCATCATAGTCGAATTCTTCTAAAACATTATCTACTACACCAATTGGACCTTCATGCAAAATAAAATAACCAAGGGTTTTAGGAGTATCTGTTCTAGAGATTTTAGCAACAGAATGTATATTTATGTTTTCGCCTGAATTATTTTTTACAGATTGCTTTATAGTAAATAAAAAATTTTCATCAATTGATATTTCTTGCTGGAATTCTATGTTTTGACTATTTGTCCATGTAAATTTTACAGTTTCATTTTGTTTTAAAATTTTTTTATCAGATTTCCAAACAGTTTGGTCGTTTGGAAGTTCTGTAATTTGATTTTTTGAATTTATCCAACTAAAATTTGAGTAATATCCGCCTTTGGTATTACTAGGTTTAAAGATTGTAACAAGTTCACTATCTTCAGTTTGTTTTTCTTTATAATCTTTTAGAATCAAATTATCTATCTTTAATCCTTTTAAAGAAATTGAACCACTTAATCTTGTAGTTTCAATTTTTAATCTCTCATTTTGTTGCAATGCTTGATTTAGTTCTAAATATTCTTCATTAGCATCTTCATCGGGAGTAATTATTCCAGGTTGGGCATCTGGTCCTTTTGCATTTTCAATAGTTTTTTGTCTTTCTGCTTCCTGTTTCATTCTTGGAGCTTCAATAAAGTACTGAAAACCAAGTAATATTATTAAAGACAACAAAATCGCTAGTAAAAGGTTCCCTTGATTTTTCATTTAATTTTATTTTTCTTTCTTTCGATTGGATCGTAGCCATGTTGACAAAAAGGATTACATTTAAATATTCTTAATATAGATTTATACGTTCCAATAATAGTTCCGTATTTTTCTATAGCTTGAATTGCGTAATCTGAGCACGTAGGATAATATCTACAATTTCCTCTAAAAAAAAAGGGTGCAAAATATCTATATTTTTTTATAAAGAAAACGACTGTATTTTTGATTAGATCAGACAACAACATAATATTCCTATTTTAAAGCCTTTATTAAATCTTTTTTTAATTCTTGATAATCAAGAAATAATACTTTTTTATTCGCAACTATTACGTAATCATAATTTCTTTTTCCTTTATTTATTAAGATTTCATTAGAAATAGATCTTAATCTTCTTTTAATTTTATTTCTTATAACTGATTTACCTACTTTTCTAGATACAGTTAATCCAATTCTTGTAACATTACTCTTTAATGCTAAGTTATTTGGTGAATGTCTTTTTAATTTCTGCAATATAAAAGATTCAGTAAATTTTTTCTTTCCATTTTTTGCAACATTTAGAAAGTCCAATCTTTTTTTCAGAGATTCTAATAAAATAGGCATATATATATATTTAAGCAGAAATTCTTTTTCTACCTTTTATTCTTCTTCTAGATAAAACTTTTCTTCCGTCTTTACTAGCCATTCTTGATCTAAAGCCGTGTTTGTTCTTTCTTTTACGAATACTAGGTTGAAATGTTCTTTTCAATTTATTTATAAAAAATAGTTGTTAAAAAAAAAAATAAGTTTAATTATCGTTTATATTTATAGATAAAATTAATGTTAAATTCACTAAAAAAATATCTTTTTTTTATAGTAATCATAATTGTTCTATTTTCTTTTTATTTTTTTGATTTTGATAATTATATTACACTAGAATTTTTACAAACAAATCACTTATTAATTGAGGAATACATTCATCTTTACCCATCAATTACTTTTATTCTTTTTTTTCTTATATATTTATTTTTTATAGTTTGTTTTATTCCTGCTTCTTTAGGATGTTGTATTATTGCAGGTTTTTTATTTAATCCAATATTTGCAATTTTTTTTAGTGCTTTTACCGGAACTTTTGGAGGTTTAATTAATTTCTTTACTATAAAAAGAACATTTAATTTAAGAAAAAATGAACAAGTTAATGAATTAGCAAGTAATCTAGAAAAAGGATTTAGACAAAACGAATTTTTATATTTAATATTATTAAGACTAATTCCAGTACCTTTTGCAATACAAAATGCTATAACAGTTTTTTTTCGAGTTAAAGTAAGGAACTTTGTTCTTGCAACTTTTTTAGGCGTTTTACCTTGGGCAATTATTTATTGTATGATTGGTTCCGGTCTGCATGATTTAATTGAAAATACAGAAATTTTAAATTTCAAAGATTTGATAAATTATAAGCTTATTCTACCTATAGTTGGCTTAATTTTTTTAATAATTGTTTCTTTAATTTTAAAAAGATTTTATTTAGTTGGTCAAAAATAAGCCCTGTCTTCTTTTATCCGCAACTCCTTTTATAATATGATTTTTTATTTCGAATCCATTTAAACCACTGTTTAATCTACTTTTTTCAATAGAGTATCCAAGTTTTATTAAATATTTTTCTAGTTCCTTATTAGATCTATTGCTTTCCAATAACACTATATTATTTTTTAAACTAAAGTTTGGAAAATTGACAGCTTCTTCTATAGACATTCCCCAATCAAGAACTGCTATTATAGTTTTTAATACATACATGATAATTGATTTTCCACCTGGCGATCCTATTACCATTTTTATATTATTATTTTCATCAAAGATTATTGTTGGAGACATTGAACTTAAAGGTTTTTTATTTGGCTTTATAATATTATTTTTATATAAATTATTCTTTTCTAAAATATTAAAATCACTTAATTGATTATTTAATAAAAAGCCTCCTGCCATTAATCTTGATCCAAAAGCATTCTCAATACTACTTGTCATTGCAACAATATTCCCATATTTATCATGAATTGAAAAATGTGTTGTTGATTTTGAAATGTTTAATTTATTTTTTTCTATATTTAAATCTTTTAAATCTTTACTTTTTCCTAAATTATTAGAAATTTTTAAAGCTTTATTTCTTAAATATTCTTTAGATAAAAATTCTTTTAGATTTATTTTATTAAAATTAGGATCTCCCAAATATTTATATCTATCTAAATAAGCATATTTGCTTGCCTCAATAATTAAGCGTATATCACTATTTATAGTGTTTCTAGACAATGGAAAATTTTCTAATATTCCTAAAATTTGAAGTATGCTAAAACCACCAGCGCTTGGTAGAGGAGCGCTACAAATTTTGTAATTTCTATAATTTCCACATAATGGAAATGTTTTAATAGATTTATAATTTTTTAAATCTTTTAAATTCATAACCCCTTTTCTTATGGGAGAATTATGTAATGAAGATGTTATTTTTTTAGCTACATCACCTTCGTAAAAACCTTTAGAGCCCTTGTTTGCAATAATTTTTAAAGTTTCAGAAAATTCTTTATTTTTTAAAATAAATCCTTTCTTTTTTGCAACATTGGTTTTTTCATAGAAATATTCGTAGCTCTCAGGTATTAAATATAAATATTTATCTTTATTTATTTGATTATGTAATCTTTGTGAAATAGGGAATCCTTCAGAAGAAAAATATATTGCAGGTTTAAATAAATCTTTCCATTTTATTGAGCCAAATTCTTTATGAGCTGACTCAAGCATAGATAACAATCCTGGAACACCCACTGAAAGACCTCCAACTGCAGCTTCATAAAAAGATAGTGGCTTGCCATTTTTATCAAGAAAATATTCCTTTTTGATTTTTGAAGGAGCTATTTCTCGTCCATCAAAAAAAATTAACTCTTCATTTTTTTTATTATAATATAATAAAAAACCACCACCACCAATTCCACTTGATTGAGGTTCTACTACGTTTAAAACTAATTGAACTGCTACTGCGGCATCTATGGCATTACCACCATCTAACAAAATATTTTTACCAGTTTGAGTAGCCAAAGAATGCGAAGTTGTAACTAAAAAATTTTTTGAATCTGCAATTGATATATTTGTAATAATGCAGTAAAAAATAAATATCAAAAAATATTTGTATAACTTAAACAATTTTTTATTTTTTTTAAATTTTAATAACTATAATTAATTTATGCATATTTCACATAAGAAAAAAATTACTATTACTGATTTTAAAAAGAATATTTTTTTGAATCCAATTGTAGGTTTAACAGCATATTCAAAAAATATGGCAGAATTAATAGATCCATATGTAGATTTTATTCTTGTAGGCGATTCTTTAGGCATAACTCTTTACGGTATGGAAAATACTCGATCTGTAACTATAGAAATGATGATACAACATGCAAGAGCTGTTCTTAGAGGAACTAAAAACTCACTAGTTGTTGTTGACCTTCCTTTTGGATCGTATGAGCAATCTCCTCAGCAAGCATATAAAACAGCCAGCACTGTTATAAAAAAAACTGGATGTGATGCTATAAAAATAGAAGGCGGTAAAGAAATGTCAGAAACAGTAACTTTTTTAAGTAATAGAAACATACCTGTAATGGGGCATATAGGCTTTCTCCCGCAGTCAGTGAATAATTATAAAAATGTATCAATTAAAGGTTTTACAAAAGACGAAGAAAATCATCTTTTAGAAGATGCTGAAAAAATAGAGAATGCAGGAGCATTCGCTATAGTTGTAGAAGCAGTAGCAAAGAATGTGGCTGAAAAAATTACATCAAAACTTTCTATTCCAACAATAGGCATTGGAGCTTCCGTAGAATGTAATGGACAGATATTAGTCACAGATGATATGTTAGGTATCACATATTCATCAAATAAACAAAAAATTCTTAAAAAGCCTAAATTTGTAAAAGAATACAATAATTCTTTTAACAATTCCTTCGAAAATTCTATTAAACAATTTTCAACAGAAGTTAGATCAAGAGAATTTCCCACTGATGAGCATGCTTATTGTTCAAATACAAAAAATATTAGATATTTAAATTTAAAGAAAAGATAATTTTGAAGAATTTGCATATTATTTCAAATGTAGATGAACTAAAAGAAAAAGTTCTACAATTTAAAGTAAATAAAAAGACAGTTGGATATGTTCCTACTCTTGGAGGAATCCATAAAGGACATTTAAGACTAATTAGGTTTGCTAAAAAAAAATCTGATATTGTCGTTGTAAGTATTTTTTTAAATCCCGTGCAATTTGATTCAAAAAAAGATTTTAGTAAATATCCTAGAAATATTTTTCAAGATAAAAAAAGAATTTTTTTAGAAAAAATTAATGTTTTGTACATTCCTACAATTAAAGAAATTTTTCCTAAAAAAAAAATTAAAATAATTAAAGCATCAAAAATTTCTAAAAAATTATGTGGAAAATATAGAAAAGGACATTTTGATGGAGTTGTTACTGTTTTAAAAGAATTATTTGATCAAGTTGATCCAAATATAGTTTTTTTCGGAGAAAAAGATTTTCAGCAAGTTAGGGTTGTCCAAGATTTAATAAAGAAATATAAATTAAAAATAAAAGTTTTTACTTTCCCTACTGTTAGAGATAAAAGTGGTTTGGCTTATTCATCTAGAAATAATTTATTAAACAAAAAACAAAAAATTATTGCCTCACATTTGTTAAAAACGATTAGGAAGGTTTCGAAAAAAATAATTAAAAATCCAAAAGATATAAAAAGAATTAAGAACTGGGGAATAAAAAATTTATTAAAATGTGGCTTTAACAAAGTTGATTATTTGGAAATATTTAATCAAAAAACTTTTATAGAAACAAAAAAGATTAAAAACTCAAGAATATTTGTTTCTGCAAGGATTGACGATATTAGATTGATAGATAATTATTTAATTAGATAATAAAATATTTACTGTTTATTGAACGTAAATATGAACCTCAGGAACCACAACATCACTACTTGTTTTAGCTGATAAAGCAATCTTTTTTGAAGGTAACCCAAAACTAACCATGCTTCTTAATACTCTTTCAGCATACTTCTTTACTTTTGATGAATTAATACGAGTTTCTCCTTCATTTTTTCCTATAGGAGAAACAGCAACTAATCCAAATGTTGCATTTGGCTTTTTATCTACGGTAGTTCCAATTGCGTCATATAATGTTTTTTCGTAATCAATATCTGGATCATCAAATCTTATAACAACTAAAGGCAATCCAGAGATATTAACCTTTGGAACTTCTAATTGTTCTTGAGGCGGGCCAGCTTCAGCCAAAGCTTGTGCTGCAAGAAAACTACGATTTAAAATACCAGTTCCCATTGCCTCCCCATTTCTTATTGCAACAGCTATAGTTAATAAGTTTTGATTTTCAATCTTCATAAAACCAGCTTGTCTGGAAATTTCTTCTGTAATTTCATTTATCAATCTTGCAATGTCAATTTCTAGTTTTTCTGTTTTATCTTCAAGCACTTCTAATTGTCTATGATCTTGGTCAATAGCACCAGCTAAACGAAGAACTTTATTGAGTGTGCTTTTTAAAAGCGCAACTACTCCTGCATCAGCATTTACTTTTTGATTTAATAAATTAATTTCTCTTGAATATGATTCTAAATTTTTTAGTTCGCCTTGTGCTTGGTCATATTGTTTAACAAGCACAGGGTTGCCAGGAGTTGTACCTAGTTGCAATTTTGTATTTACCGCAGCAATTGTTCCATAAAACTGAGTTGATGAAGCATATATTCGTGATTTTACTTCTTCGTAACTGTCTCTATGGATATTAAAAGCTTCTTGAACAGCATCTAAATCTTCTTGTAGACCAGGTATTTTTTGTCCTACAAATGTTCCACTAGGATCAGCACTAATTTGTTCATCTCTATCTACATTAACATCATCAACAAATTCCTCTGCTGTGTTCATCATTTCTTGGTCATCAATTAATATTGAAGGTTCTTCCATAGTAGTTGTTTCTTGTGGAATAGTTTCAAGATCAGCAACAACATCGTCACTTCCTTTTCTATCCAATAATCCACAACTTGAGATTAGAGATACTATTAGAATGGATATAAAAAATTTTAAGTTTGTCATTTCCCCCGACACAGCTATTTTAATAATAAAATCTATAATATAACTTAAACTATAAACTATATTTATACTATGTTAAATTATTATTGAGAAACTAATAATAATCAACAAAAAAATGTTGTATTTTAACAACACATTAATGATATTAGATAAATATTCCTGTATGAAAGGCATTTGTTTGTTTAATTTCATATAAATTTAGATGAAAAAGAAAAGAAAATTAGGTAGCACAATATCTTTTGTGCACGGGAAGATTAAGGAAATAACGTGTCATGACATGCGTAAGTATGTGTGGCTGAAGTTCAAGAATAAAGACAAAAAAAAGCGCCTGTAGTAAAATGGATATTACAGTAGACTACGGATCTACAGTTGGGGGTTCGAATCCTCCCAGGCGCACCAGTTTTTTAATATTAGTTAATTACGTTTTCAATTGCATTGACTAGTTTTTGTGAAGACGGCTCAGTCATTGAAGAAAAATGTTCTTCCAATTTACCATCTTTATTTATTAGAAATTTGTAAAAGTTCCATTTAGGTTTAACTTTATAATTTTCATTTATCCATTTAAAAATTGGGTGAGCATTTTTACCTATGACATCATTTTTACTTGTTAAAAGAAAATTTATATTAAAATTTACCATACAAAATTCCTTAATCTCTTTTTCTGAACCAGGTTCTTGATTGAAATTATCTGAAGGAACGCCTAATACTATTAGACCATTGTCTTTATATTTTTCATGAATTTTTTGTAACCCAGAATATTGTGATGTAAAACCACATTTTGAAGCAGAATTAAATAATAAAATTGGTTTTCCATTAAATTGAGACAAAGGTAAACTTTCACCGTCAATTGATTTAAAAGTAAAATCATATGCTGAGCCAGGCACATTTCTTGAAAGTAATTTATTGCTATAAAAGAGAGCAGAAAACATGAATACAATCAATAATAAGTAATATTTTTTTGATAATAATTTCATAAAATTTCAATTACCGTATTGAATTTATATAGTTCATAATAATATATTGTGAATACTTTAGTTATATTTTTTTTAAATAAATGGATTTATCTTTTTTAAATATTTTTGAAGATTCTTATCAAACTCTTTTAAATATATTTATTATTCTTTTAACTGGTTTTGTTGGATGGAAAACTCTTTCAACATTAATAAAAAAGAAATTAGATAGTTTAGAGAATTCTAAAGATGAGGCACAAACTCAAAGAATTAATACTCTATTTAGAATATTAAGAAACTTTGTATCTATTGCTTTTCTGATTGTAATTATAATGCTTGTTTTATCAGAATTAGGTATAGAAATCGGTCCGTTAATTGCTGCAGCTGGTGTAGTTGGTTTAGCTGTTGGTTTTGGTGCGCAAACCTTAGTTAAAGATATAATAACAGGTTTGTTTATTATTTTAGAAGGACAAATTACTATTGGCGATGTTGTTGAAGTAGCTGGTCATTCTGGGCGTGTAGAAGCTATAACTATAAGAACTGTAAGGTTAAGAGATATCAATGGTCATTTACACGTTATACCCTTTAGCGAGGTTACTACTGTTAAAAACATAACTCAGGATCAAGATTATCATAGTTTTGAAATAGGTGTTTCATATAATGAAGATGTTGATCATGTAATAGAAACACTTGAAAAAGTAGGGGCAGAATTAAGAAAGGATAAAGATTTTAAATCTAAAATTAATGGTGAAATAGAAGTTTTTGGTTTAGATAAGTTTGAAGATTCAGCAATAATAATTAAAGGAAGAATTCCGACACTTCACAAACAACAATGGATGGTTAAAAGAGAATTTAATAGAAGAGTGAAAATAGCATTTGATAAAAATGGTATTGAAATTCCATTTCCTCAAACAACTATTTCATATTTAAATAAAAAAAAGAAAAAAAAGATTATTAAAAATAAAATAAAAAGAAAACCAAATTTTACAGTTGGAAGTGATGATGATTAATTAATTCCTTCATTTGCATATTTTTCAAGAGATTCTATTTCTTTTTCATCATTTAATTCAATTATTTTTTTTGAAATACTATAAGAAAATCCTGCACTAGCCATTTTCATTAACTTTTTTTGATTATTTTTAAAGGATTTTTCTAAATTCATTTCAGAGCCAATAATTTTCTTTTTTTTTGCATAAATCAGTGCTGATGCCAATTCATAGTTAAAAAAAAACTTTTTAAGATTATTCAAAGCTATTTCAATCGTTTCAGATGAGATTCCTTTTTGTTTTAAATTAAACAGTATTTTTTTTTTTGAAAAACCCCTTTTAACTAAATTTAATGCTCTTGATTCAGAATATTTTTTATCATCAATCAAACCAATTTTTTTAAATTTTTCTATTATTAAATCAATATAATCTATGTGGTCTTCTACTTTTATTTTAAAAAAATAAGATGATTTAATTATTTTTTTTTTTAAAATAATCCTTAATTGATTTTCTGATGTTGAGAATCTTTCAATATATTTAAAAGCAAACTTTTCTAGATTTTGAAAGTTTATTTTTTTTGGACTTCTTTTTTTCATACAGTTAATTAATTATAATAAATGATCTAATTTTTTTTGAAAAAAAAATGTATTTTAAAAATAAAATAATAATTTCTACAAATTGGCTTGGTATGTGGACTTTGTTTAGTAAAGAAACCTTACGTTTCTTAAAAGTTTTTTATCAAACAGTTTTAGCTCCAATTGTTACTAATATTCTTTTTTTAACTATTTTTTTAATAGTCATTGATAGGAACAGAATCATAATTGGTGGAGTTGGTTATACTGAATTTTTAGTACCAGGATTAATAATGATGGCAATTTTGCAAAATGCATTTATGAATACATCGTCATCTATTATGATTTCAAAAATACAAGGGAATATTATTGATATACTTTTACCACCATTATCTAATCTTGAATTAACAATCGCACTTAGTTTAGGTGGCGTAGCAAGAGGCATGGTAGTTGGATTAGCATCTGTAGTTGTATTTTATTTTTTTATTGATATGAGAATTTCTAATATTTTTTATATTCTTTTTTTTGCTCTTTCTGGATCTTTAACTTTAAGTTTGTTAGGAATTGCAGCAGGGATTTGGTCAGATAAATTTGATCATATGGCTGGTTTAACAAATTTTATTATTACACCTTTAACTTTTTTATCTGGTTCGTTTTATTCAATTTATAAACTTCCTGATATATTGCAATTTATAGCCCAATATAATCCTTTCTTTTATTTTATTGACGGTTTTAGAAAAGGCTTCATTGGTTATTCAGATGCAAATGTAATGACAGGAATTGTTGTATGTTTGTTTTTAAACATTATATTATTCTTCTTTATTTATAAAATGTTTCAAACTGGATATAAATTGAGAACATAACAATGCCTTCTTCAATATTGTCTACTTATAATCGCACTAAAATATCCTTTAATAGAGGAAAAGGATGTTATTTAATATCTAAAAATGGTAAAAAATATTTAGATTTTACTAGCGGTATAGCTGTAAATTCACTTGGGCATTGTAACGATTATTTAATTAAAGCATTACATGAACAATCAAAAAAATTATGGCACTGTTCAAATGCTTTTGAAATACCTGAACAAGAAAAACTTGCAAAAAAATTAACGCAACTAACTTTTGCTGATAAGGTTTTCTTTTGCAACAGCGGCGCAGAAGCTGTTGAGGCTTCAATTAAAATTGCAAGAGCATATCATCAAATACTAAAAAAAAAAAATAAATATAAAATTATAACTATTAAAGGAAGCTTTCACGGCAGAACACTTGCAACAATTACTGCATCTGGTCAAGATAAGTTACTTGATGGTTTTAAACCGAAAGTAGATGGATTTGTGCATGTAAATTTTGGAGATCACGATGCAATTGAAAAAGCAATTGATAATAAAACTGCTGCAATAATGATTGAGCCTATTTTAGGAGAAGGAGGAATTAAAATAGTGCCTCCGCAATGTTTGGAAGGACTTAGAAAATTATGCAATAAAAAAAATATTTTATTAATATTTGATGAAGTGCAATCAGGCATGGGTAGAACTGGAAAATTATTTAGTTATCAATGGTCCAAAATAAAACCAGATATTTTGGCTACAGCAAAAGGAATTGGAGGAGGTTTCCCAATTGGCGCATGTTTGCTAACAAAAAAAGTTTCTAAGGGAATGAGAATTGGCAGCCATGGTTCAACTTTTGGAGGCAATCCTATTGCTTGTGCTGTTGCAAATAAAGTTATTGATATAATTTCTAATAAGTCTTTTTTTCATCAAGTTAATTCAAAAGCAAGTTTTTTTATTAAAGAATTAGAAAAGATTAAATCACAAAATTTAAAAATTATAGATACAATTAGAGGCAAAGGTTTTTTAATAGGAATAAAATGTAAAATAAATAATAGAATATTTATTGAGAAATTAATAAAAAATGGATTATTAGTTGTTGGGGCAAGTGAAAATGTAATTAGATTGTTGCCTCCCTTAAATATAAAAAAGAGTGAAATTGTTCAGGGAATAAAAATTATTAAAAAAACTTGCAACGAAATAAATTCTAAATTTAATAAATGAAACATATTAGACACTTTTTGGATTTAAATAAAATAAATTCACAAGAGATAAGAAAAATTTTGGACTTATCTAAATCTTATAAACAGAGAATAACTTCCGGACAAGATACACTTAAAGGAAAGACATTGTCATTAATTTTTGAAAAGCCTTCAACTAGAACAAGAGTATCTTTTGAAATTGCTATGCATCAATTAGGTGGAAATGTATCTATTCTAGAACAAGAAAAAACACATTTAGGGAGGGGGGAAACTATACCTGATACAGCAAGAGTTTTATCAAGATATATAGATATTATAGTTTATAGAACAGATTCGGCTTTAAAACTTTACGAATTAGCTAAATATTCAACTGTTCCTGTAATTAATGGTCTTAGCGATGATTCACATCCTTGTCAATTATTAGCAGATATTATGACATTTGAAGAAAATTTAGGTATGATTCAAAGTAAGACAGTTACTTGGTGTGGTGACATTAATAATGTTTGTAAGAGTTGGATACAAGCTGCTGATATTTTGAATTTTAATCTACATTTGGCTTGTCCAAAAAAATTAATTGATAAAAAATCTATGATTAGTATTAAAAAAAGCAAAAATATTAAAATTTTTGAGTCAGCTTTGGACGCCGTTCAAAATTCAGACTGCGTTATGACTGACACATGGTTTTCCATGGGACAAAAAATATCTCAAGAAAAAAGAAAGATATTGCAAAATTTTCAAGTAACAAACAAATTATTAAATGCTACCAAAAAAAAATCAATTTTTATGCATTGTTTGCCTGCACACAGGGGAGAAGAAATAGAAAATGATATTTTAGAACATCCTAAATCAGTTGTTTGGGATGAAGCTGAGAATAGATTACATACTCAAAAAGCAGTATTAACATGGTGTTTAAAATAAATTGAAAAAAATTAATTTTAAAAAATCGATTGTATTTCTTTTATTTCTTTTTTTTTTAAAAATAAATCTCAATTATTTAATAGCCGATTCTAAAATATATTTAGATTTATCTAACGTAAAATTTGAGAATGATTCCGGATATAAATCTCATGATATCAGTTCGCAATTAATAATAAATATGGATTTAAAAAAAGAAATAGAAGGTTGGGTAAAAGAGAAAATAGTTCTAAAAGGAAATTCTGGAAATTTAAAAATTAGAATAATTGAAGAAAAAATATTTGATAACTTTGTTACAGAACACAGTGATAAATTTAGTTTTTTACCAAAAGATGGAATATCTTATAAAATATTTTTTAAAGTTGTAATAATAGCAGAAAATAATAAACATAATACTTTTGGTAAAATTGAGGCAAGTGTAAAAGGAGATAAAACTTTTTTAGGAGGTTTTTCAATAAATGAAAGATCTAAATCTTTAGAAGAGGTTTTAAAGAAAATGATAAAAAAATTAGAAACAAATATGGAAAAAGAGATTAATAATCAATTTAAAGACTTCATTACTAATAAATATAATTAGTTTTTCCAGAATAGAGGAGTTAATAAAACAATAACTGCAAATAACTCAAGGCGCCCAATTAACATACCAATTATTAAAACCCATTTACTAGAGTCAGAGATTTGAGCAAATGTTTTAGTGGGTCCAATTACGTTACCAAGACCAGGTCCTACATTAGCAATAGATGTTGCAGCGCCAGATAAAGAAGTTAAAAGGTCATTGCCGAGAAAAGATAATATTAATGTGATAATAATATAGGATATTATAAAAATAAAAAAATAACCCATCACTGAAGAAGAAATTGACTCTGAAATTTGAATTTTATTATATTTAGGCACCATAACGCTATGAGGTTGTAATAATTTAAATATTTGCACTTTGGCTGTTTGGTATAATATTTGAAGTCTAAAAATTTTTATTCCACAAGTTGTTGAGCCAGCACAACCTCCTACAAGCATTAAAAATAAAAAAAGAATAATTATAAAAGATCCCCAGTTATTAAAGTTTTGAGTGGTATAACCAGTTCCCGTGAAAACAGATATTGTGTTAAAAAAGGCAAATCTAAAATTCTCAAAAAAATTTATTGATGTTTGATTTGTCCAGAACGTAACTATAAATACAGAAAGAACTATAAGGGATAAAAAAATTTTAACTTGGTCATCTTTAAAAAGCGAAAAAATATTTCCTCGGACAGCTTGTAGGTACAAAACAAATGGTAAGGAACCTAATATCATAAAAATACTAATTACAATTTCTATATTAATATTATTAAATTTTGCAATGGATTGATCAGATGTAGAGAAACCCCCAGTAGCAATTGTTGTCATTGAATGATTTATAGCGTCAAAGATTGACATTCCGAAATACCAAAGTAAAAAAGCACAAATTAGTGTTAATGCAAAATATATAGCACCAATTGCAGAAGCTATTTGTGCAGCTCTAGGCAAAACTTTTTCTGATGTTTCTGAATCAGAAGCTTCAGTGTGAAATAATTGCATTCCTCCAATTTTTAAAATAGGGAGTATTGCAATAGCTATAACAATAATTCCAATTCCACCAATCCATTGTAATAATGCTCTCCAAAGCAAAATTCCATGCGGTAGATTATCTAATCCAGATATTATGGTTGAACCAGTTGTTGTGATACCGGACATAGACTCAAAGAAAGCATTAGTGAAAGATAATTTTAAATTTGAAAAAATAAAAGGTATAGATCCAAACAATGCAATGAATACCCAACTTAGAGTTGTTAATAAAAACGCTTGCCTAATAGTTAGACTAAAACTCTCAGTTTTGTTAGCTAAAATTAAAACTATTCCTACAAAAAGACTTATTATCGCTGTAAATATAAAAATTTGCCATTCTTCATTACCAAAATAAGCATCAACCATACCTGGAATACACATGATTATTGATAGTGCAGATAAAAGAAAACCAACAATATATAAAACAGGTCTAAAATCCATTGATTAAAATATAATAATTTAGCGATTTAAATTTGTGGTTTATTATATCCTATTATATTAAGGAATTCTCTTCTAGTATCTGAATTATCTCTAAAAAGACCTAACATACGACTGGTTATCATTCTTGAGTCAGGTTTGTGAATGCCTCTTGTCGCAATACAGAGATGAGAAGCTTCAATGATAACGCCAACTCCTTTAGGTTGAAGTATTTCGTCGATAGCATTAGCTATTTGTGCTGTCAATTTTTCTTGAATTTGAAGTCTTTTAGAAAACAATTCAACAACTCGAGCTAATTTACTTAAACCAACAACTTTGTTTTTAGGTAAATAACCTACATGTGCTGTTCCAATGAAAGGAACCATATGATGTTCACAATGAGATTCAACTCTAATATCTTTTAAAACTATCATTTCATCATAACCTTCAACTTCTCTAAATTTTTTTGACAAAATCTCTCTTGGTTCAAACTCATAACCTGAGAAAAAATCTTCATATGATTTAACTACTCTATTAGGTGTTTCAATTAAACCTTCACGATTAGGATCATCTCCAGTCCATTTAATTAATGTTTTAACAGCTTCTTTCACT
This sequence comes from uncultured Alphaproteobacteria bacterium, assembly GCA_964396035.1. Taxonomy (GTDB): domain Bacteria; phylum Pseudomonadota; class Alphaproteobacteria; genus CAYNCC01. The sequence goes on along the minus strand of CAYNCC010000013.1, from coordinate 1,702 downwards.
TCATCTCGAGTTGGTTTATTCTTAATTTTGTTTAAATTTTTTATTTTTTCTATTTTATTCATTATATTTTTAACCTTTTCTAATTTGACAAACCACTTTCATGAGGACTATCAAGAGAAAATGCAGGGATACTTGCATTAAATGAATCTCCATTTTCTTTTTCCATTTTATAAAAACCCATCATAAAACCCGAAGGTGTTTTTAAAGGCGTTCCAGAAGTATATTCAAATGATGTTCCAGGCTTTAAAACAGGTTGTTCACCTACTACTCCTGATCCATTTACTTCTTGAACCCTACCTAAGGCATCAGTTATTTTCCATGATCTACTTAATAATTGCACTGTGTCAATTCCTTGATTCTCAATTTTTATGTGATATGCCCATATAAATCTTTTTTCATCAGGGTCCGAGTGTTCTTCTAAAAATTCTGGGTTTACTGTTATTCTTATTTTTTTAGTTATTTCTTCATACATTTTTTTTCCCGACACAAATATAAATTCTAAATTTTAAACATGAAACGATTCACCACAACCACAACGTCCTTTTTCATTAGGATTATCAAATGTAAATCCGGATTCAACGCCATTATCAACATAATCCATTTTCGACCCTAATATAAACATTGTTGCTTTTGGCTCAACAAATATTTTTATATTTTCTAAAGAAATTTCTTCATCGCCATTTTTTTTTTCTTTTGCATATTCAATTTTGTATGAATTTCCAGAACAGCCTGTTTTATCTATACCAATTCTAAGACCAATATAACTTTCTTTTGCATTTGACATTATTGACACAACTCTATTTTTAGCTGCTTCGGTTAATGTAATGATTTCTTTTGACTTGTTCATTTATTATCCCATATTTAATTCAATTTTAGCTGCTTCCGACATCATATCAGGTGTCCAAGGAGGTTCAAAGACTAATTTCAAATTTACATCTTTTACTCCTTTAGCTTTTTTTGCAGCTTGTTTTACTTGTTCTGGTAATATTTCTGCAACTGGACAGTTAGGTGATGTTAAAGTCATTTTTATATCAACTAATCCTTTAGGATTTACTTTTATATTATAAATCAAACCAAGTTCATATATATCAACAGGTATTTCAGGATCGTATACACTACGAAGATTCTTTATAATATTATCTTTTATTAATTTAGTCATATACTGAATAATTATATAATATAAAAAAATTATCTTAAAAGGTTAATTGCATTTTTTAAAGCATCTAGAAAACAATCTATTTCTTTATGACTATTATAAACACCAAAAGAGACTCTAACAGTGGCAGGAATTTGATAAAATTTCATTAATGGTTGGCAACAATGATGACCAGTTCTAACTGCTATTCCTTGATTATCAAGAATTACACCAACATCATTTGGGTGAGTATTTTTAACTATAAAAGATATTATTCCAGTTTTATTTTTTGAATTACCAATTATTTTTATTTCATTAAATAATTTAATTTTTTCAGTTGCATAATTTAATAAATTTTTTTCATGTTGATATATTTTTTCAATATTGATTTTAGTTATATATTCAATTGCAGTTCCCAATGCTATAGAGCCAACAATATTTGGCGTTCCAGCTTCATATTTGTGTGGTGGATCTTGATAAGTTGTTTTTTTAAATGTCACTTCAGATATCATTTCTCCACCACCTTGATAGGGTGTCATTTTCTGTAAAAATTCTTCTTTGCAATAC
>CAYNCC010000012.1:11823-20041 GCA_964396035.1 uncultured Alphaproteobacteria bacterium | reverse complement strand
ACATTTTTTTTATTTTGTTTTACTGCTTTATGAATTTTATTAATTAAACCAGGTAAGACATGTCCGGATTTAACATCAAAATTATCTCCAGGGCCATATAGATTAGTAGGCATAGCAGATATAAAATTGTTTTTGTATTGTATCCCATATGCTTTACAAAGTTTTAAACCAGCAATTTTGGCTATTGCATACCATTCATTTGTTGGTTCTAGTGATCCTGTAAGTAATGATTCCTCTTTTATTGGCTGCTTTGAAAATTTTGGATAAATACAACTTGATCCCAAATATAAAACTTTTTTTACATTATTTTTATATGATAAATGGATTAAATTTAAAGCTATAGATAAATTATCATATATAAAATCTGCTGGATAAGATGAATTCTCTAGAATTCCTCCAACTCGCGCAGCTGCAATAAAAATGTATTCAGGCTTATTTAATTTTAACCATTTATTAGTTTTGTTAGAATCTCTTAAATCTAAGGATTTCTTATTTACAACTAGAATTTTACAATTTTCTTTCTCTAGTCTTTTACATAAAGATTTTCCAACAAGTCCTGTATGACCTGCAACAAAAACTTTTTTATTTTTTAAAGATATTTTTTTCATAATATAAATTGTTTGTTATGGTAGCGAGGGGGAGATTTGAACTCCCGACACACGGATTATGATTCCGCTGCTCTAAACCACTGAGCTACCTCGCCATAAATCATCATGTAAAGAAAAATACATATTATTTCAAGTAATTTATTTATGCTATACAAAATATTAGACCATTGAGTCTTTGCGTTATTTTAATTTGACAAGCTAAACGTGAATTTAATTTTAAATTTTCTGCTAAAGATAAAATTTCTTTTTCCTCAATTGAAGGTTTGCTAATTTTACTTAAATGATTAGATAAAATATGAACATGACAAGTTGAACATAACATTTCACCATTACAAGAGCCTTCAAGATTTATATTATTTTTTTTTGCAATTTTTAATAAATTAGATCCTTCTTTGGCAGTAATTTTAACATATTGACCTTTTTTATTTAAAAAATTTATTTTTATCATACTCCTATTATTATAGTGTTTTTTTTTCCAATAAAAATTTTTGCATAATTTTAGAAATTTTTGAAGCACAATAAATTAACTCGTTTTTTGTATTATCTTTTCCTATTCCTATACGTAAAGTTGATCTAGCATATATTTTGTTAAGACCTATTTCTTTTAAAACATATGATGTTTCCCCTGATCCAGATCCACATGCAGATCCAGAAGAAAGAGATATATCGTTAAGTTTAGAAAATAAATAATCTCCATCTATGTCAGGAAACGTTATGTTGATATTATGATCTACTACATTCTTCCCATTTAAAAAAAAATTAATTTTTTCTTTTTTTAATGTTTGTAAAAAAATATTCTTTAGTTGTTTTATTTTTCTAATATTTTTATCTTTTTCTTTAACAACTAATTCTACTGCATGGCCGAATGCACAACATAAAGCAGTTGGTAATGTTCCTGATCTTAAACCATTTTCTTGTCCGCCTCCTGATAATAGTGGCACTATTCCTAAATCTAGTTCTTTTTTTAAATAAATAGCACCTATGCCTTGAGGCCCATAGATTTTATGAGATGAAAAACTTGCTAAATCTATATTTAAATCTTTTACATTAAAATTAACTTTACCTAATGCTTGTGATGCATCAGTATGAAATAAAATTTTTTTTTCTTTACAAATTCTACCAATTTTTTTTAAGGGGTGTATTGTCCCAATTTCGTTGTTTACAGCCATTATTGAAACTAAAAAAGTTTCAGGTCTTATAGTTTTTTTAAATTCTTTTAAATCAATATGGCCGTATTTGTTTACTTTTAGATAAGAAACTTTAAAGCCAATTTTTTCTAAGAACTTACATGACTCCAAAACACATTTATGCTCTGTAACGCAAGTTATTATATGTTTCTTCTTATTTTGATTTAAAGCAATACCTTTAATAACTAAATTATTTGATTCTGTTGCACCTGAAGTAAAAAAAATCTCATCTTTTTTTGAACATATTGCATTAGATATTTTTAACCTAGATTTATTAATAAAACTCTCAGCAAGCCAACCATGTTGATGTGAAGATGAATGCGGATTTCCAAAATATTTATTGTAAATAGATATCATGCCTTTATGCACTCTTGTATCTATCTTTGTTGAAGCATGATTGTCTAAATAAATATTTTTTTTTAACATAAAAACTAAATATTATATTCCTGCTCCATCAGTAGAATCATTTTCAATTATTCTTCCTGGCACTCCTACAACAGTAGTATTAGAAGGTATATTTTTTGTAACTACAGAATTTGCACCAATTTTAGAATTTTTTCCAATTACAATAGGACCTAAAATCTTTGCTCCGGCACCAACTATTACATTATCTTTAAGTGTTGGATGTCTCTTAGTTTTAGTACTACGAGTACCTCCTAAAGTAACGCCTTGATATAAAGTTACATTATTTCCTATAACAGTAGTTTCTCCTATCACTATTCCCATTCCGTGGTCAATAAAGAGATTATCTCCAATTTGCACAGCAGGATGAATTTCAATACCTGTAATAAATCTAGCAAAGTGAGAAAAAAATCTTGCTAGGATTCTAAGTTTAAGTTTCCAAATTTTATTAGATATTTTATGTAAAAAAATAGAATGCACGCCAGGATAACATAATAATATCTCAATGTAAGATCTTGACGCAGGATCTTTTTTTCTATAAGTATCTAAAAAATTAATTATTTTTTTAAAAAACATAATATAAAAAATATCTAATATTTAAGTTATATAGTTAATATTTTTTTTATATTACTAAAAATATTTTTTTTTCATAATATAGTAAAAAATTAATTATTAATTAGAGTATATATAATAAGAATGTCTGAAGTTTTGTTTAATGGCCCAGAGGGAAAATTACAAGGTTTTTATAAACACGTAAATGGGTCTAAATATATCGCATTAATAATGCACCCTAAAGAATGTGAAGAGAATTCTATGAACAATAATATTGTTACAGCAATATTTGACTGTTTTTATAATAAAAATTTCTCAACACTTAAGTTTAATTTTAGAGGTGTAGAAAAATCTCAAGGAACTTCTGATGATGGAACAGGAGAACTAAGTGATGCTGCAACAGCATTAGATTGGCTGCAGGAACAAAATCCAGATGCAAATTTTTGTTGCATTGGTGGTGTTTCATTTGGAGCTTGGGTTAGTTCACAACTTTTAATGAGAAGGCCTGAAATAATTGGTTTTGTTAATGTCGCGATGCCAACAAATAAATATGATTTTTCGTTTTTATCTCCGTGCCCAGCATCAGGATTAATAATTCAACATAATAAAGAGGAAGATTTAGATATAAAAAAAGTAAATAGTTTAGTAAAACATTTAACAAGCCAAAAAAAAATTGAAATAGATTATAAGATAATTAATTCAGATATAAATTTTAAAAATAAAGAAAAGCAATTGAAAATAAATATTGATTCTTTTATTTTAAATATTTTAGAAAATTTTAATAAGAGTTAGAGATATCGCCACCTAAAACTGATTTATTTACACCTGTAGTCTGTGGAAAAGAAATTGGTAAGTTCTTTAATCTTCGCACAGCTAAGAAACCAAAAGCATATGCTTCTATAGCATCTCCATTCCATTTTATATCATCTGAAAGTTTAATTTCTGAATTTAATTGATTATTTAATTTGTTAACTAGATATTTGTTAAGTCTACCTCCACCTGATAAAATAAACAATTCAGGTTTAAGTGGTAGGAATTCTAAAGAATCTTTAATTGATTTAATTATTAATTGAGTTAGCGTTGCGGCTCCATCGTTGATTGATAATTTTCTTATATTTGTAATTGAAAAGAAACTCCTATCTAATGACTTTGGTGGTTTTTTTAAAAAGAAATTATTTTTTAAATATAAATCTAAAATATTCTTATTAATACTTCCTTTTTTTGCTAAATTACCAAATTTATCAAATTTATTCTGCGATCTTAGACTTATCCAATCATCTAACAAAGAACAACATGGCCCGACATCAAATGCTAAAAGGTTTTTTATTCCATATCTATTTGTATGATCACAATATGTAATGTTTGTAATACCACCTAGATTAATAAAACAAATCTTTTTTTTTAATTTGCTTGTTAAATAATAGTGGAATATTGGTGTAAGCGGTGCTCCTTGGCCACCGTTTTTAATATCATTTAGTCTAAAGTTAGATATAACTTTTATTTTTAATGAATTGGCTAGTGTTTGAGCATTACCTATTTGAATGCTATATCCTTGCCTAGGATTATGACATATTGTTTGTCCATGAAAACCTATAACATCAACATCCTTTTTTTTAATTTTATTCTTCTTTAAAAATTTATTAATTAAATTTATATTTAATTTTGTAAATTCTTGTTCAATATTTATAAAATTTTTTTGTTTCATACTATTTTTTTTTATTCTTTTTTTAAAAAGTTTTTTTATTTTTTTTATAAATTCTTTAGTGAAAGGATAGTAATTTGATGGGCCAAGTATAATTTTATTTTTTCCATCAGTTTTAATTAATGCTATATCTAAACCATCAGCTGAAGTTCCGCTCATTAAACCAAGCGCTACAAATTTGTCTGTTTTTTTCATTTCTTTTATAATTTTAAAAAATAATAAAAATTATTAATAACTTTGAGTATTATATTCTTATTAAACATTTTAGATAAAATTAATTGAATTTAACGTATGTATAAACCAAAATCTGAATTATTAAAAGAACTGTATGAAAGAGGATATGTTCATCAATGTACTGATGTTGAAAAATTAGATAAAATTGCCGAAAATAATGTAATTACAGGTTATATAGGTTTTGATTGCACTGCTGAAAGTTTACATGTTGGAAGTTTAATTCAATTAATGTTGCTTAGAATTATGCAGAAAACTGGGCACCAACCTATAGCTTTGCTTGGAGGAGGCACATCAAAAGTAGGCGATCCTTCAGGTAAAGATAAGACTAGAGAGCTTATTGACATTAACCAAATAAAGAAAAATTCTGATTTTATAAAAAATAATATAGAAAAATTCTCACTAAAAGGTTCTAAAATAAAAGAAATAAAATTTATCGATAACGCATCTTGGCTTGATGATATAAATTACATAAAATTTTTAAGAGAATACGGTAAACATTTTTCAGTAAATAAAATGTTAACAATGGACAGTGTGAATGAAAGATTAAAAAGAGAACAGCAACTTTCTTTTTTAGAATTTAACTATATGGTTCTACAAGCATATGCTTTTGTTGAACTTAACAAACGAGAGAATTGTATTGTCCAATTTGGTGGATCTGATCAATGGGGCAACATAACTATTGGTGTTGATTTGATAAGAAGGATAAATAAAAAGCAAGCTTTTGGGCTAACAACTCCATTATTTACCAATTCATCAGGTGAAAAAATGGGCAAAACTAATAAAGGTGCTATATGGTTAGATGAAAAATTATTGTCTTCTGAAAGTTATTGGCAGTTTTGGAGGAATACTGATGATAAAGATATTATAAAATTCTTAAAATTATTTACTGAGTTAAAAATTGAAGAAATAAATAAATTAAAAAATCAATCTAGTGGCGATATTAACAAAAATAAAAAATTGTTAGCTGATAATGCAACAAATTTATGTCATGGAAAAATAGAATCTGATACCTTTACTATAAAAAAAAATATTTTTCAAAAAGGTATGCAAGCTTTCGAAATAATTAGTATTAATAAAAAACTTATAAAAAGTAAAAGTGAAGCAAGAAGATATATTAGAGGGGGAGCTGTTAAATTTAACGGAAAAATATTAAATAATGAATTAGAAAATTTAACTGAAAAAGATTTAATAAATGATAAAATTGAAATTTCTATTGGTAAAAAGAATAATTTTGTAATCAAAATAAATTAATCTTTTTGTTCTTTATCTGTTTTAAACACGCTAAAAAATTTTTTTATAAAACCTGGTGTTATAGTTTTTAATGGATCAACTTGAACCGTAGGTTCATCCATATTGCCTTTTATAGTATAAATAAATGACCAAATTCCTTTTCTTTCATTAGTTAAAATTTTACCTAGCACTGGTATTGAACCTATAATTTTATTTAATGTAACCATTGGCACTAAAGCTCCTTCCAGATCTATTTCTTTCTTTTTTAAAAAGATTTTACCTTGATTTGAAAAACCTATATCAGGGCCATATGCTTCATATTTATTTAAATTTAGAATACCACTTTCAACTACAAACTCTGATTTAAGTTTATTAATTAATATTCCTTCACCAGATAAAGCAGAAACTATTCCTATTGAGGCTAAATTTAATATTTTTGCTAAAGTAGGAGCTTTAATCAATTTCATATCTCTTATTGTCACACTTGCATTTAATGGATGAGAATCTTTTTTATCATTATAAAATCCATGTAAAGCAAACTTTCCTTCCTTGCCACTTTTATTGATATTAAATTTTTTCAACAATAAACCTGCATCATTTGAGCTTATTGTTAACTCGCGTTGATTATTATCTTTTGGTGTTATTGATAATATTAAATGTTCTCCTTTATCTACAAGTTCTGCATTTAATTTTACTTCTTTAAATAAATTTTTTTCGTATTCCATTCTACTACTTACATTATAAATGCTTTGATTCTCTGAAACTAATATCTGCTTAGACTCTAAAGTTATAACTATTGGTTGGAACTGAGTTAAGATGTTATCTTCTTTTTTTTCATCAAAAATAAAATCTTTTAAAATTTTAGTAAAATCAAAATAATCACCTTTAACAAATAATTTGTCCTTACCTTTATTTCTTTCTAATTTTATTTCTATTTTTTTATTTTCTTTTTCAAAATTTAGTTCAAATTCTTTGAAAGGTTTAGTTTGTTTTGAAAATTGTATTAATCCATCCAATTTTTTATTATTTTCTTGATATTTTAAGATTTTTATATTATTTAATTTTTTATTTTTAAAATTAAAAACAATCTCTGCACTAGCATCGACATCCTTTTCTTTTATCAAATTTAAAAAAGGAATTGAAATATAATTATTTTTTAAGTTATTTTTTGTTTTAATTTCTTCTTTACCATTTTGGTATATAAAATAACTTGCCTCCATATCAATTGGACCATTTAAAAAATCATCTAATTTAAATTTGAAATTTTTTTCAATATTTTCCTCATTTACGGTAGCTTTGACGTTGTATTTACTTATAAACTCTTTTTTATTTTGATAATTCTTTCTACCTTTAACAAGAATATTTATATCGCCAAGATTTCCTTTACCTTCAATATTAAAACCTGATTTATCAACATCAAAGATCATTTCATTTGATACTAGATTCATATTATAAAATATATTTTCTCTATTTAATTGATTTAACTTTCCTTTAGCAGTCATTTCGTCTAAATAAATTGTTGCTGATCCTTGATAAAAATCATTATTAATACTAGTTGAAAATTTTGAAAGATAGATTTGATTATTTTTTGGATATAAATCTCCTTCTAAAAGGATCTTATTGATAGATAAAGGTTTGGAAAAAACATTTGGTAGGTTGATGCTACCTGATTCAAGCTCTACCCTATTCGCGTCTAATTTTCTTTTTGTTAATAAAGTTTTTAAATTAATATAAACTTTTAAATTATCAAATTCAGATAATTGTTTATCATTAAAATCAAAAAATTTAAAACTTTTTCCATCAATTACTAATCTTTTATCATTTTTATTAAATTTCAGTATAGGATCCTTGATCGAGGTATAAAAAACACCTTCTTTCTTAAATTTATCATTAATAAAATCTTCAAGGTATTTACTTTGAAATTCTCCTTTATTTATAATCCATGAGATATAAAACAGAAAAGATATTGCTAATAAAATAATTATTGAAATTATAGATAATATAATTTTTTTCATTTTAATTTATTTCCTCAAATAAAGCGGCTTCTAAAAAAAGGTCTATATTTCCATCTAATACAGATTGAACATTAGATGTTTCTTTATTGTTTCTCAAGTCTTTGACCATTTTATAAGGGTGCATAACATATGATCTTATTTGCCTACCCCAACCTATTTCAGACTTTGTTTGATTCTTTGATTGTTGTTCTATTTCTTTTTTTTGCAATTCTAACTCATAAATTCTTGCTTTTAACATCGATAATGCTGTAGCTTTATTTTTGTGTTGAGATCTACTATTTTGGCATT
>CAYNCC010000012.1:0-11813 GCA_964396035.1 uncultured Alphaproteobacteria bacterium | reverse complement strand
ACAATTTTTGATGGTAAATGTGTTATTCTTACAGCGCTATCAGTTTTATTAACATGTTGGCCACCAGCACCTGACGCACGGTATGTATCAATTCTTAAATCTTTTTCATTTAAAACTACTTCAATTTTGTTATCAATAACAGGATAAATCCATACTGATGCAAAACTTGTATGTCTACGTGAATTTGAATCAAATGGAGAAATTCTAACAAGTCTATGAATGCCAGATTCTTTTTTTAACCATCCATAAGCATATTCTCCTTCAATTTTCATTATTAAAGATTTTATTCCAGCTTCTTCTCCTGCGTGTTCTTCAATTATATCAAATTTAAAATTCTTTTTTTCAACCCAACGAGTATACATTCTAACTATCATTTCTGCCCAATCTTGAGCTTCAATACCTCCTGCGCCAGAGTGAATTTCTAAAAAACAATCATTTGTATCAGCTTCACCTGATAAAAAATTCTCAAATTCTTTTTTTTTTACTTTTTCTTTTAATATTAATGTTTTGTTATTTATATCTTCTAAAAAATTTGCATCTTGATCATCTGTTATCTCAATTAATTCTTGTAATTCTTTAAATTCTTTTTCCAATTCAATTTGAGAAAATAATTTATTTTGATAAACATTTCTTTCTTTTATTATTGTTTGAGCTAAGTTCTGATCGCCCCAAAAATTATCTTGTTGAATTTTTATCTCCAAAGATCTAACTTTTTCTGACACTTTCTTCTTATCAAAGATCCCTCCTCAGCATCTCTAAAGATTGCTTTACTTTGATTAGAATATTTTTTATATCACTTTTCATTTTGTTAATACAAACCTCCTAAGCCAATAATGTTTTTGATACTAGTTGTTTTATTTTGATAGATATTATTTGAATTTTTATCATTATTTGGTTCAGTTCCAGGAGCAAAATATTCTAATATAGTATTTTTATCATTTTTATTTGTTAATTTTCCTGTTTTTAAATTAACTTTAATCAATTTAGCTCGTGATGGTATTCTAAACGGAGGTACTTCTTTATTATCAAGCGCTAATTGCATAAAATCTCTAAAAATTGGTGATGCAACACTTGCTCCTGTTTCTCTTGGACCTAAAGATTTTGGTGTATCAAAGCCAACAAAAATACCAACAACTAAATCAGGAGAAAAACCAATAAACCACGTATCATTACTTTCGTTTGTTGTACCCGTTTTACCTGCTAGTGGTTTTTTTATAACAGATACTTTTTTTCCTGTTCCTCTTATAACTGCACCTTCAAGCATTGATACAATTTGATGCGCATTAACTGGATCAATTAATTGATCTCTATTATCAACTATTTTAGCATCAACTGTTTCATCCCACTGATCTTGGTTACAATTTAAACAAACTCTATTGTCATGTTTAGATAATGTTTTACCATTTCTATTTTGCACTCTATCAATTAAAGATGGTTTAATTTTTTTTCCTCCGTTTACAAACATTGCATAAGCTGTAGTCAATCTTAATAACGTTGTTTCCCCAGCTCCAAGTGACATTGATAAAACAGGGGAAAGATCATCATTAATACCTAATTTTTTTGCTTGTTCTGTAATTGACTCTATTCCAATCATTTGCGCTAAACGAACTGTCATTAAATTTCTAGATTTTTCTAAACCTAAACGCATTGTGCTCAATCCATAGAATTTTTTTGTATAATTGGCTGGATTCCATTTTCCAAGATCTGCTCCTTGATCTATAACAAATGGAGCGTCTAATATCATTAAATTTGGTGGAACTCCTTTTTCTAAAGCTGTTAAATAAACAAAAGGTTTAAATGCTGAACCTGGTTGTCTAAAAGCTTGTGTTGCTCTATTAAATTCACTTTTGTTAAAACTAATTCCACCTGACATACCAAAAACTCGCCCTGTATGAGGGTCCATTACAATAATTGCGCCATTGATGTCAGGAAATTGTCTTAAATAATAAAGGGGTAACACCCCATATTCTAAAAAATCTTCACTTTTGTTTGTATCTTCTACATATATAACATCTCCAACAGCTAGCACTTCTTTTGGATGACTTATAGGTGGGCCAACTAATTGTCCTTTTCTCCATTTTCTAGCCCATTTAATACTTTCAATATTTAATCTGCCAAAGTTTCCATTCTCAAAAACAATATTTGCTCCTTGATCGTCCAACAAAACCACTACGGCTACTTTCCATATAGGAAATTGTTTAGGAATATTAATCGTAGATAAATCACGTTTCCAATTAGAATCTTTAATATTTATAGTAGAAAGCGGTCCACGCCACCCATGTCTCTTGTCATATTTTATCAATCCTTTTTTTAAAACTTTATCAGCAATTTTTTGTAATCTTGGATCTAGCGATGTTCTTACTGTTAAGCCTCCTTTATAAAGTTGGTCTTCTCCATAAACTTCCATTAAATTTCTTCTTACATCTTCAAGAAAATACTGTGCTTCAACTGGTATTAATTCTTTTCTTTGACTTATTAATAATTCAGAATTACGAGATGCTATTGCTTGATCTTTTGTAATAATATGTTCTTGTAAAAGTCTTTTTATAACCCAATTTCTTCTTCCTTTTGCAGCTTTCTTGTTTCTAATCGGATGATAGTTATTAGGGGCTTTAGGCAAAGCTGCCAAATAAGCAGCTTCTGGTATTGTTAATTCGTTTAAAGATTTATTAAAATAGTTTAAACTTGCTGCTGCAACGCCATATGATCGATAACCAAGATAAATTTGATTTAAATAAAGTTCAAGTATTTTGTCTTTACTTAAAGTTTGTTCTATTCTTAAAGCTAAAAGAATTTCTTTTAATTTTCTCTTATATGAAACTTCTCGAGAAAGAAAAAAATTCTTTGCAACCTGCTGAGTAATAGTTGACGCACCTTCAGGTCTACCTGTTATATTATTAATATTTCTTTTTAAAGCGCGAACTATTCCAGTAAAGTCTATGCCTATATGATTATAAAAATTTTTATCTTCAGCAACTAAAAAAGAATCAATAACTAAATTAGGGATTAAATCTAAAGGAACATAAGATCTTTGTTCTTGAGCATACTCAGATAAAAGCCTGCCATCATTAGTATATGCCCTTGTAACCATTGGAGGTTCGTAATTTAATAATTGCTCATGATCAGGCAGATCTATTACAAAATTCCAGATAATAAAAAGAAGTAAAATGAAGCCAGCAAATAAAGAAATGAATATAGAGCTAAAAATCGTAGATATTTTTTTCAATGAAAACATAAGTATTTTTTAATTATTGTATATTTTTATTAATTTTCATGTAAAATTATTTTTAATCATACTTATATTAGTTTATATAATATAAATTATAATTATTTATAGAATTAAAAGAAATTAGATTTTATTCGATGAAAATATTATTTACTAAAATATCATTAATTAATAACAATTTGGGTACAGACTTAAAGTATATTGGAGCTTTTTTAAGTGTATCCCAAAATTTTGTAAGGAATTCAGAAAAATGGATAAAAGAATTATTGTTGATTCTTCTTTCACAGAAGAAACTAGAGTTGCATTTATTAACGGATCAGATATTGAGCATTTCGAAGTTGATACATCCTCAAGTAAAAAGCAATTAAAAGGAAATATATATCTCGCAAAAGTTGGAAGAGTTGAGCCATCATTACAAGCTGCCTTTATAGATTATGGTGGTAACAGACAAGGTTTTCTCCCTTTTAGTGAAATAAAAGATGATTACTATAAGATACCTTCATCTGATAGTAATAATGAAAATAACATGAAAGAAAATGAAGTTGAAGATTATTACTCAAAACCAGAACCAAATAAAAAAAGAAATGTATCTAAAATCCCAAAATTTAAAAGATACAAAATACAAGAAGTCATAAAAAAGGGTCAAATAATGCTAGTTCAAATATCAAAAGATGAAAGAGGAAATAAAGGAGCTGCATTAACAACTTTTTTAAGTTTAGCTGGAAAATATTGTGTTTTAATGCCAAACAAACCATTAGGTATAAAAGTTTCAAAAAGAATATCTAATTTTAATGAGAGAAAAAAATTAAAAAGTATTGCAAGTGCCTGTAATCTTTCAAAGGATATGGGTTTAATAATTAGAACAGCTAGTCAAGATTGTACTGAAAGTGAAATAAAAAATGATTTTGAATATGTCTTAAATATATGGAAATCAATAAAAGAAACGACTGTTAATTCTTTGGCTCCATGTTTGATAAATGAAGACTCAAACATTGTAAAAAAATTTATAAGAGATAGTTATATTGAGGAATATAAAGAGATAGTTATAGAAGGTAAAGAAATGTATGAAAAAGCAAGCGCTTATATGAAACAAATATTGCCAAATCAAGCAAAAAAAATTAAAGAATATAAAAATGATAAAATGCCAATTATGGATTTTTATGATTTAGAAAAAAAAATAAATTCTATTTACGACTCAAAAGTTCTATTAAAATCTGGTGGATATCTTGTAATTAATCCTACAGAAGCATTGACATCAATAGATATTAACTCTGGAAGATCTACTAAAGAAAGAAATGTTGAAGAAACAGCATTAAAAACAAATCTTGAAGCAGTTGATGAAATAACTAAACAAATAAGAATAAGAAATATTGCAGGATTAATTGTTATCGATTTTATAGATATGGAAATTTATAAAAATAAAATGCTTGTAGAAAGAAGATTAAAAGATGCATTAAGATATGATCGAGCAAAGTGTCAAATGGGAAGAATTAGTAGATTTGGATTGCTTGAAGTATCTAGACAAAGAATTGGCCCAAGTATAATTGAAACCACGATGGAAGATACTTTAATCTCTGGTATTAGATGTACTATAAGATCAATAGCATCATCTATTGTAAAAATTCTTAAGAAATTAAAATATTTAAATATTTCTAAAAAAGTAAAAGAACTGCATATTTTTTTACATAAACAATCGCATGAGTTTCTTGAAAAAAATAATGTTGATTACATAAATTCTATAGAGAAAAAAAATAAAATAAAAATAAAATTAATTACTGATAATAATATTGCTCCTCCTTTCTTTGTAATTAAAGAAGTAGAGTCAAATAAAAAAAATAAAGTTATTTATGATGATCTTCCAAAATCTTTAGAGGAAGATGAGGAAAATGAAAAGAAATTATTAAATAAAAAAAAAGAAAATTTTAAAAATAAAATTAAAAAGAAATCGTCAACTAAAAAAAAAGAAATAAATCAAAAATCAAAAAAGGTAGAAAATAAAAAGAAAAATGTAAATTCGCCAGAATTACAGCCAACAATTTAAAAAGAATTTAAGATTTTAATTGTTTTCTAATTTTTGTAGCAGAAATGTCTTCAATTTCTTTTGAAAGTTTTATTTGTTCAATTTTATATCCTACATCTCTCCCGTAACAAATATTTGTAATATTTGGAACTTTAATAATCTCAAATTTTCCTTTGTATTCCTCTAAACCAATCTCAATATTCTTTTTTACATTTTCAAAATTAAAAGGATTAGAATTATCAATACCCGCTGTATCCCTAATCATAATAACAACTTGACCAGTTTTTTTAAGAATTTCTTTAAATAATTCCTTATGACCATCATGAAATGGTTGATATCTACCTAGCATCATTGCAGTTGGTTTTTTCCAATTAATATTCATTATTTAATATTTTATCTTTAATTTGTTTCGCCCAATATGTAGCATCTTTTGTAGAAATTCTAAAGTGAAAATTTTTTGGTGGTTCAAAAATTTTATTTGTATCTTCAAATCTTCCTTTTTTTTCAGTATCCATCCAAATAAGGATATCTGGTTTTAAAATAGTACGAGTTTCTTCTAATGGACATACAAAATCTGTAATAGCAAATATCTTTTTGGATACTACATAGTTAGAAAAACGTGACATTCTTTCTGCCTGTCTTAAACGTCCTTCTTTAGAAAAATCCCAATCGTCAAAATGACCTCTTATTTCATCTGCATTTAAATGCACAAGAGGAATATATTTTTTTAATTCTTTTGCTAATGTTGTTTTTCCTGTTCCTGGAAGACCCATAATTAATATCTTTTTTGATATAGAAATATTTTTGTCGTATGAAATATTATTATTTTCTACAATCTTTTTTGTAACAAAATCTTTTTCGGTATCTAGCATTTTTAATAAATTGAATAAATCTTACACATTTTTTTTTCTAATTGAACTTAAAATTTTAACATACCACCAAGGCAATGCCCTTCCGTTTATATATTTACCCCAAGTAATATAATTCCATCCTCTTTCATGTAAATAAAATAAAACAGTTTTAGTAATAATTTCTAAACCAGCTACTGAACCAGCCCAATGGATTTGACCTGTTATCAACCAAACGATTATAAAAGTATCTAAACTTGCAATACATCTCCATGTAATAGTTTTAAAAAGTGATCTTTTTCTTGAAACTTTATATGATGTTTCTTTTTTCATTTTCTAAATTAACGGATTATAAGTATGTATCCCACACTCTGTTTTCTTTTTATTATTCCACCTACCTGATCTTTGAGGTTCATCATCTGCAACTTTACTGGTGCAAGGAATACATCCGATAGATTTGTATCCTTTCTTAATTAATGGATGCTCAGGTAATTTATTATCGTTAATATATTTTTTTATGTCTTGAAAATCCCAATTGTACAAAGGATTAATTTTGATTAAACCATTAGCCTTTTCAATTTGTTTTATATTCTTTCTTTCAAATCCGTGAAATTTTTTTCTTCCATTAATCCAAGCATCATAATTTTGCAATGCTTTTTGTAATGGAACAACTTTTCTTAAATGACAACATAAATCAGGGTTAATTTTGTATAAATTATTATTTTTATCTTGTATTTTTAATTCATATGGATCCGGATTTAATATTTTTATTTTATTTAATTCTAATTTATCTCTTACTTCATCTACATATTCTAAAGTTTCTGGGAAAAGTTTTCCTGTGTTTAAAAAAACTATCGGAGTATTACGATCTACTTTTGATACTAAATGTAAAATAACAATACTTTCGGCTCCAAATGATGAAGTGACAACAATTTTTCCATGAAAGATATCTTTAATCATTACTTTTAGAATATTAACAGCGTTTAATTTTGAATATTTAGAACAAAAGTTTTGAAAATCAAAATTATTGAACTTTATCATGGAGAACCTCCTTAATTTTCTTAACTTGTGCGGTTAAACCAACCCTATTACAAAAATTACCTAAAGTTTCATCGTCATTTCTATTATTTTTAAACAATATAAATATTTGCTCGAGTGCTATTGGTAAATCTTGAAATGAAACTTTATCTAAAATCTTTTTATTTAATCTTGTGCCCTCAAAATCTCCGCCTGAATATAATGCATAATGATTTGGCATTCTACCTACTATGCCAATATCACCAGCATAAGGTCTAGCACAACCATTAGGACAACCGGTAATTCTTATACTAAATTTCTCGTTTTGAAGATCGTGTTTTAATAAAATTTCATCAATTTTATTTATAAGATTATTTCTTACTCTTTCTGCTTCTGCTAAAGCCAAACCACAAGTTGGTAATGCCGGGCAAGCTAAAAACCAACGATTAACTTTACTCAAATTTTCCTGCTTAATTGAATATTTAATTAATAAATTATCAATAATTTTGCGGTCTTCTTCCTTTACATTACCTAGTATAATATTTTGATCTGTAGATAAAGTTACGGAAGGTTGAAATCTATTAATTATATCTCTTAAACCAGATTTTATTTTTTGTTTTTTATTATCTTCAATTCTGCCTGAAGAAATAAATATGCCTATGTACCATTTTCCATCTCCTTGCTCATGCCAATTGAGGTGATCTTTAATTTTTAATACTCCAATCTTTTTAAAATTTTTGAATTTTTTATTTAAATTCTTTTCTATCTTTTCTTTTATCCAATTAGTTCCTTTTTCAGCAACAAGATATTTAAGTCTTGCGTGTTTTCTATTTTTTCTATCACCATAATCTCTTTGAATCATTACTATACTTTTTAAAACATTGATTAGATCTGACGGGTTGCAAAATAATAATGATTTAGCAAGATATGGAAATGTTTCGGGTTTATTATGTGTCATACCTAAGCCTCCACCAACTGCAATGTTATATCCATATATAGATTGGTTTTTAAAAAGTGAAAAAATAGCTATATCGTTTGTTAAAACATCTACAGAGTTATCTTCTGGAATTGTAATTCCTATTTTAAATTTTCTAGGTAAATAAGTTTTTCCATAAATAGGTTCTTTTGTACTTTCTTTTTTTTTATATTCATATTTTTCTCCATTAATCCATATTCGGCCATAACTATTGCTAGCAGGAACAAAATATGATGATATTTTTAAAGCATCTTGTCGCAATTTCTTATGTATCACATCTTGTATTGGCGCTGCAATTGTAGTTACATTTCTAACAACGTCGCCGCATGCACCGTACGTTGTTAAAAGCATTTGCCCAACATTATTAATAATTTTTCTTAAATTACCTTTAATAACACCATGAAATTGAAAAGTTTGTCTTGTTGTGATTCTTAAAGTTTTGTCTGAAAATTGATTAGATAAATCATCAAAATCTATATATTGTTTGGCATTTAAAATTCCTCCTGGAACTTTAGTGCGTATCATAAAATAAAATTCTTTTTCTAAACCTTGGGTTTTTAATTCTGTAGCAGTATCTCTATTAAATTGCTGGTATGTTCCATGAAACTTTAATAATTGCACCTCGCTATCTTTAAAAAATGCGCTTTTATCATTAAGTTGCTTAGCAATTTCACCAGCTAAATAATCGCTCTCATCTTTTATATTTTCTACTTTAGATATGTTTGGATTGGACATATTTTTTTCCTTTCAATGTTTGCGAAAAATTAGCTTTAAAGCTTTCTTGTTTTTGTTTTTTAAACCAATTTAAAATTGGACTTAATACAACATTTTTCCCAATAACTAAAATTGCTGGACTAACAAGATCCTTAGTGCCAATATTTTTTGAACAATTATCTAATGTTGTTATAAAAATATTTTGATTTTCATAAGTTGCATTTGATATTATTGCAATATTCTCATTCTTATTTCTGCCTTGTATTATTAACTGTTGGCAAACCCAGCGAATTCTCTTTAAACCCATATAAACAACAATTAATTGAGAAGTGTTAGTAAAACTTCTCCAATCGATGGTGTTAGGTTTTTCGCCACCTGCTCCATAAGCTGAAATAAATGTTATTGATGTGTTAAAATCTCTGTGCGTTGCAGGAATACCTGCGTATGCAAGCCCGGCAATTCCAACTGTAACTCCTGGTACGACTCTAAATGGAATATTATTTAATGTTAATGCAAGTGCTTCCTCTCCACCTCTACCAAAAATGAATGGATCCCCTCCTTTTAATCGAAGAACACGTTTGTTTTTTTTCGACTCTTTTATTAATTTTTCAGATATCTCTAATTGACTAATTGAATGTTTATCAACTCTTTTTCCAACATAAACTAATTCTGTATCTGGTTTTGCCAATAGTAGTATCTGATTATCTATAAGAGCGTCATAAAAGATTATATCTGCAGTTTTAATTGCCTTAACCGCTAAAACTGTTAATAAGCCAGGATCTCCAGGGCCTGCTCCTACTAACCATACACTACCTTTTTTAAATTTTACATTGTCTTTCAACATTAAGTAAAAGTATAGTGTATAAAAAAATTAATTCAACATTTATAAATGTAAATTAAAATAATTTACATATTTTTTTTATATAATTAAATTTTTTTCTATATTTTCATTAATTGCGAAATCTTATGGTAGTTATTTATATGAGGTGCTAAATAATAATTGATGTTTTTATTTTTTTTTCTTAACACTCTCCCAACTTGCTCACAATTTTGTAAAAGTCTTCCTCTAAACAAAAATATTGGCACAACAACAAAATTAAAACAGTGAGTTTGTTTATTTAAATTTATTATCTTTTTTTTAAGGGGGTTGCTATCTGATCCAATTAAAAAACTTAAAGAATTTTTAAACTTAAAATGAGCAACTAGATTAGATTTAATTTTATTGATTTGTCTTTTAGCAATTGGACTTATTGTATTTGACGCAATAACAATTAGGCAATCTTTTTTTTTATTATATATGAATTTAGATAAATTAATTTTAACAAGGTTTAAAAAATAATTTTTATTAAATAAAGATTTTTTAATAGTAATTCTGATTGATTTATTTTTATTTTTAAATTTATTTATGATCCTAGGAATATCTTTTGAAACATGTCCTCCTGAAAAAATCATTACTGGAATAACAGTAATTATACAAACTTTTTTTTTTAAAAAAAAATTAAGCTGGTTCTCTATTGAAGGTTTTGTAATTTCTAAATATCCATCTTTTACTAAATATTTGGGATTTTTCTTTTTAAAAATTTTTGTTAGTTTTTTTGTATCAGTTATACCTTTTCTTTCTCTTGTTCCATGATAACAGAGTAAAATTCCTTTTTTCATTGCTAAAGAGAAGAAAAAACCATAAAAGGTTATAAAAATGTATGTAACTGGCTAGCTACATATATACAACCAACAACAACCATTATTTTTGCAGCTATCGCCCAAAAAACTGCTCCTTTGTATTTTTCTGATGACCTCCAAATACCTACAGTGACAAAAACTTGCCATGCAATTAACCCAAGAACAATTATAAATGGTGCCTTTAATAACTCTCCTACAACGCCTAAAATAAAACCTGCAAAAAAACTAATGACTACTCCTACTAGCCAATAAGATTTCCAAAGAGTTATGTTACCCAACCAAAATTGATTAATTTTATCTTTCATTGTTTATTCACTAATAATTAAATTTAACAAAAAAAGAAAAAAAAAATATAAAAAAAAATTAAATTTTAGGAAGCCATATAGAAATAAGGCCTTTTAGATTAAAAATTTTTTTAATATCAAAACTTTTTGAAAAATGTGAAAAAAATTGTTCTGCAAATGTTTCTTCTTTTATAATCTCAATATCTAAGAGCGGTAATTCTTTAAGATCATATTGTGTATTTAAATAATCTTTTGCTTCTTTTATATTTCCTATACCATCAACAAGTCCTAAGGATACAGCTGATTTTCCTGTAAAAATTCTTCCATCAGATATTATTTCTATTACATTATTATCTAATTCTCTTTCCAATTTAACTAAGTTAATAAAATTTTTAGACATATCTTTAACAATTTTTTCTGTTTCTTGTCTTACTTTTGGTGTCATCTTTTCTAGTGGCGATGGCGATGCTTTTAAATCTCCACTTTTTATAATTTCAGTAGAAATACCAATTTTTTTTGCAAGTTCTGTAACTTCAGAAGTTAAAACTAATACACCTATTGAGCCTGTGACTGTACCTTCTTGAGCAAATATGTAATTTGAACCCAATGAT
Source organism: uncultured Alphaproteobacteria bacterium (assembly GCA_964396035.1). Taxonomy (GTDB): domain Bacteria; phylum Pseudomonadota; class Alphaproteobacteria; genus CAYNCC01. The sequence continues at coordinate 437 of CAYNCC010000012.1, read as the reverse complement.
GCCATATATGCTGCAGATGTAGCAACTTCACCCATGACAGTTACAACTGGTTTTTGCTGGGCAATATTTTTAATGCTTTTGTAAAGTGTTTCACCTCCCACAATAGTGCCTCCAGGGCTATTAATAAGTGCTATTACAGCTTTTGTATTCTCATCTTTTGATATCTCATCAAGTTTTTTATATCTATAAGTGTCTTGGATAATAATATCTTCTATTGTAATTTTTGCTATATGTGGTTCATTAAATCCGTCATCAGATAAAAATAATACTAAAATAAAAATTCCTAAGACCGATAAAATAGTCTTTTTGTATCGGATTTTTTTAAAAATTTGAAAAATTTTTTTCACATTAATATTATATCTCATGATCCTTGATTTTCGATACAAAATTATAGCGCTGTGATCCGTGATATCTTATTCTGGCTTAAGTTCTTTAAA
>CAYNCC010000011.1:0-20347 GCA_964396035.1 uncultured Alphaproteobacteria bacterium | reverse complement strand
ATACATAGCTAGTGGAATTAATCCAGATAAAACTTAAATTTTTACCCAAAATTCAGTTTCAGTTCATGCTGAATTAACTTGGCTATTAAGTTGTATAACTCCTTTAGGATGGCTCAATAGAATGACCCAATTTAAGGAAAAAGCAGGCAAAAAAAGGGATAATGCAGTTTTAGGTTTGTATAGTTACCCTGTATTAATGGCCGCAGATGTTTTGGCTTACAAAGCCACACATGTGCCAGTAGGTGAAGATCAAAAACAACATTTAGAATTAGCAAGAGACATAGCTGGCGCTTTTAATAGAAAATATAAAACTAATTTTTTTCCGTTACCTGAGCCGCAAATTTTTGGCGAATCTACTAGAGTTATGAGTTTTAGAGATGGTAAAAAAAAAATGAGTAAATCAGATGATTCTGATTATTCAAGGATCAATATGATGGATGATTCTAATTTAATTAAATTAAAAATCCAAAAAGCCAAAACAGACCCACATCCATTACCGTTAAAGAAAGAGGATTTAATAAACAGGCCGGAGGCTGAAAATTTATTAGGCATTTATGCGTCATTATCTAATAAAAAATTAGACGATGTTATAAAAGAGATGTCTGGTAAAACATTTTCAGAATTTAAAAATATTCTTACGGATTCTGTACTAGAGAATATTGAACCAATATCAAAAAAAATTAAGGAATTGTTAAATAATAAAGATTACATAAAAAATATTTTGAAAAACGGAAAAGATAAGGCAAATGAAATTGCGAATAATAATTTAAAAGAAATTAAAAAAATTGTTGGGTTATTGAATATTTAACTAAATCTATTAGATTATAATTATGAATATTGAAACCGAAATAACTCCAAACCCTGAAACTTTAAAATTTAAAGTTAATAAAGAGCTTACTTCTAGCGGGGGTATTCAATTTAATTCTATAAAGGATGCAGGTGCAAATAAGTTTACAGACGAATTGTTTGGAATTTCTGGAATTAAAAGTTTTTTTATTGGCAAAGATTTTATATCTATAACAAAACAAGAAGAAATAACATGGGGAAGTGTTAAGCCAAAAATCTTAACTTTTTTAATAGAATTTTTTAATACTAATGAAATTAATTTTGATAAATCAATTCATGATAATAAAAACAAAGACAATAAACTTAAAACTAAGGATAAAATTTCTGAAAAAATTAAAGATATAATTGATAAACAAGTTCGTCCAGCAGTTGCTCAAGATGGAGGAGATATAATTTTTGAAAATTTTGAAAATGGCATAGTTTATTTAACATTAAGAGGCGCATGTGTAGGATGTCCAAGTTCTACTGCAACACTTAAACAAGGTATAGAAAACTTGTTAAAGCATCATTTCCCACAAGTTAAAGAAGTTCATGCTGTAAATTAAAAAAATTAAATTTTTTTTATATTTATAAATTGTAATTCTAAAATAATATATTATAATCTTGTTAAGTTAAATAATCATACTATATATAGTGGATAAAGATAAAAATAAATAAAGTCTAATCTTGTTAAGTTAAATAATAACACTATATATAGTAGATAACAAATAGTAGATAATATGAAAAGAACCAAAGTTGTTTTTTTTAATATAAAGAAAAAATATTCTCCATATTCGTTTGTATTGAGCATGAGCATTGCTGTTTTTCTTTTAGTTTTAACTGCAAATTATATTTCATTAAATAACTTTGCAAAAAACGATATCAATCCATATGTAAATTCTACAATTGTTTCTAATACAGAAAATGCAAGAAACTTAAATTATAAAAGTGTAAATTTAGAGAAAAAAAAATTAAAAAAAGTTAGCAACCTTACAATAAAGGAAAAAAAATTACAGTTTATATCGGCTTTTCTTCCAATAATTCAAGAAATTAACCTAGATGTCTTAGAAAAAAGAAGAAAAATTTTTTTAGTTGAGAAAAAATTAAAAGCAAACAATTTAAATGTTTTAGATGCAGATTTTTTAAAAAGAACGTTTAAAGAATATAAAGTAAAAAATAATGACATAAATGTTTTAAAAGAAAGAGTGGACATTGTTCCAATTTCATTAACTCTTGCACAAGCTGCAATAGAAAGCGGTTGGGGGACATCAAGATTTGCAAAAGAGGGTAATGCTTTCTTTGGACAAAAAGTAGTTGGTTCTTCGGTTGATGGCATAGATCCTGCTGAAAATAAAAACCCATTAATTAAAGTAAGAAAATTTAATAATTTATCTGATTCTGTAGAAGCCTATATAAAAAATTTAAATACTCATCGTGCATATAAAAAATTTAGAAAATCAAGAAAAGCACAAAGATCAATAAAAAAACATTTAGACGGTATAGCTTTAGCTGAAACACTAGGAAGTTATTCAGAATTAGGTGATGAATATACAGCTAAAGTTCAAAAAATAATAAAAATTAATAGTCTAGATAAATTTGATTATTTAGAATATAAAACCGCAAAAAATTAATTTGGTTTTATAAACTGAATTCCAAACCAATGCCATTTTCCATTATTACTGGTTGTGCAATTAACTCTGGTTCTTCCTAAAGGAAACTGATTATCGAATCTTACCTCTATTCTTTTATCTGTTAATTTAGAAGTAGTAGCTTTGATGCCATGTGAGGGATAACATTTTATTTTACTAGGAATATCTTTAATAAGCGTAAAGCCCATTAATGGAGGATTAGTTTCTTTTATAACTAAATCTCTAGGTATAATTTCTTTGACTGCCAATGGCAGAGCATTCGCAGCAAATTTAAAACGTTCTAATGAACCATATTTTTCATTCATTGCAAATCTAGGAAGTTCATATAGATCTATTTCATTATATAGTATTCCAGATTGTTGACCAAAAGCTGCTTTAAATTGTTGGTTTTTAACAAAATCTTTTATTTTGAGGCTGTATTCTCCATATGGATATGAAAAGATGTCAGGTGAATATCCTAGATTATTTATAAATGATTGTTTAGCTTTAGTCACTTCTCTTTCCAAAGTTTCTTCTGTTTCATTAACTAAATTTAAATGATTTACAGTATGGTTACCTATAGTCACACCTGAATCAGATAATTCCTTAATTTGCTTCCAATTCATATATTTTGTTGAATTTGAATTAACCAGTCCAGTCGAAACAAATATTGTAAAGGGTAATCCAGCTTTTTTTAAAATTGGCCAAGCATCTGTATAGATACTTTTATAGGCATCATCAATGGTAATACCAACCGTCTTTTCAGGTAAATTTTTATTATTAATAATATGATCTACAATTTTAGAGACATCCATAACATTATAATTATTTTTTACAAGTTCGTTAATATGTTGCCTAAATTGTGACATTTTGATATTTGTTGATGGAAATGTATTTTCTCCAAATCTGTGATATACAAATATAGCTGCAGAAGAATCCTGAGCAAAAATAAATTTAGATAAACTAAAAAATAAAATAAAGGAAATTAATAAAAAATTTAGAACTTTTTTTGTCATTTTTACATTATAGGTATATCAAGCATATTATTTTTAATAATTTTGTATTTTTTTGAATTAAATAATTGGTAATGCCACCATTCTTTAATATAAAAATCCCAGCCAGCTGCAGACATAATACCAAGCAAAATATGTCTATTTTTTTGAGCTTTTTTTGAGATTGTTACATCGCCGTGAAAAGATGAAGATTTAAAACTATCAAAAGGGGTTCCCATGTCTAAATTATTAAATTTTTTATCAGTTAATGTCAAATCTATAGCAACACCCCTAGAATGTGGAGATCCTTTTTTTGGGTGAGCAATAAAATTTTCGTCTGGTGTATGCTCCCATAATTTATACTGTGCTTCTGCAGGTCTAAAAGCGTCAAAAATCTTTAATTTAAATTTTAATTTATCAGCTAATTCGATTGCTTTTTCAAAATGAGGTATAGCCTCTTTATGTAAATAACAATCTTTTTTTTTATATATTACTTTTCCAGTGAAATTTTTTTTTGAAGCATAAAAAAGATCAATTTTGATTGGATATAATTTCGTTGTTATTTTTACTAATTTCATAAAATATTATTAAAATAATAATTAATATATCTAAAAATGAACATATTAGCTTTTAATACAAGTACGGAAAAATTTTCATTAGCAGTTTTTAAAAAAAATAAAATTGTTTATTTATATTCTAAAATTCTCAAAAAAAATTATTCTAAATATTTAATTTCTATAATAAAAGATTCTTTGAAAAAATCGAAAACAAAGATAGAAGAAATTAATACAATTAGTTTATCGCTTGGACCAGGATCGTTTACAGGCATAAGACTAGGTATAGCTGCTGCTAAAGGTTTGGCGTTGCCAAATAAAGTAAATATATTTGGATTTAGTAACATGGATTTAATTATAAATTCTTTAAATGAGATTAAAGAGAATAAAATTTTATTATTAATAAAAAGCAAAAAAAATGATTATTATTACCAAATATTTAATAATAAAAAAAAACCTTTAACTAAAATTTCTTATTTTTCAGATTTTATAATACCTAGATTTAAAAAAAACGAAAAAATTTTAGTGGTTGGTTATTTTGATAAAAATTTAAAAAATAAAATTAAATTAAAAAATAAAAACAAAATTTCTTTTATAGAAAAAGATTATTTTAATGCTAGAAATTTAATTAATTTATTAAAATTAAGTAAAAACATGAAAAAAAGGATTGAGCCAATCTATGTTTATGATCATTATGCAAAAAAATAAAACAAACATATTATTTTTTATAAAACTATAATATTATATGACCTAGGAAATTTAAAATATGCTTAAAACAAATAAAAAAATAAAACATTATGATATTTTAAAGCTTTGTTCAAAAAAAAATATTCATATGACTGAACAAAGGAAAATTATTGCTAAAGTTATAAATAGTTCAAAAGATCACCCTGATGTTGAGTCTATTTTTATAAGATCTCATAAAAAGAATAATAAAATTAGTCTTGCTACAGTATATAGAACTGTAAAATTATTAGAAGAAGCCAAAATAATAATAAAACATGATTTTAAACATGGAGACGAAAAAGCAAGATACGAACCTATCTCGAATTGGGAACACAACCATTTATTAGATATTAATTCTGGAGCAGTTATAGAATTTCATAATCCTGGTTTTGAAAATTTATCAAAAAAAATTGCAGAAAAATTAGGCTATAAAATATTAGGATATAAATTAGAACTTTTTGGCATAAAAGAAGCCTGTAAAAAAATAAAAGCTAGTAAATAAATAAAAGTTTATTTATAGGAGTATAAAAAATAATATTACAAACCAAATATAAACAGGCTGCAAAAAGAAGATTATGCCTTAAACCGGTACCAAAAAAAAAATATAATAAAAAAATATGGATAAAAAAACCTGTTAGCTTAATTAAAAGTTTAATATCAAATTCTTATTTATTAGATAGAAGAAAAATAAAAAAGAAAATAAAATCATTTAAATCTAAAAATTTTGAAATTAGATTAGCAAAAAATTTTAAAGATATTGATGCAGCTCAGAATCTAAGATACAAGGTTTTTTATGAAGAATTAAAAGCAAAACCAACAATCCAAAATATACTTTATGAAAAAGATTTTGATGAATTGGATCCTTTTTGCGATCATTTGTTAGTAATTGATCATAAAAAGAGATTTAAAAAAAAATCTATTGTAGGAACCTATAGATTAATTAGAAAACCTATGACACAAATACATGGAAAATTTTATACAGAAAGTGAATTTAATATTAAAAAAATTTTAAAATCTAGAGGTGAAATTTTAGAATTAGGTAGATCGTGTGTGCACAAAGACTACAGAGACAAACCTATAATGCAACTTCTTTGGAAAGCTATAAATGCATATATTATTCATTACAATATTAAAATTTTATTTGGTTGTGCAAGTTTTCCTGGAACTAATATAAATAAATATAAAAAACAATTATCATTTCTTTATCATAATTATATGGCTCCAAATTCAATTAGGCCTAGAGCCCTACCAGGTTTATATAAAAAAATGAATTATATTGATAAAAGTCAGATTGATAATGATTTAATATTTAAATCCTTGCCACCATTAATAAAAGGATATTTAAGATTGGGTGTTTTTGTAGGGGATGGAGCAATAATTGATGAGCAATTTAATACTATTGACATTTGTATTGTTTTAAAAACAAATCTAATAAAGCAAAAATACTTAAAACATTTAGAAAAAAGAAAAAAAAATAAGATTCTTTTTTTTAATAGATTTTTGAAAAAAAAAAATAAATAAAGTGATAATAATTCCATCCCGTTTAATCTTTTTTTTTGTTTTAACTTTTTTGTTATTACCTTTTCAAATATTAATAAGTTTTTTTTTAAAAAAATTAATATATCTTATTCCAAATTTTTATCATAAATTTTGTTGTAAAATTTTTGGATTAAAAATAAAAAAAATTGGAAACATTTCAAATTATAAACCAACACTTTTTGTTTCAAATCATGCTAGTTATCTTGATATAATGATATTAAGCAGTTTAATTAAAACTTCTTTTGTAGCTAAAAAAGAAGTTTCAAGCTGGCCTTTGTTAGGATTATTAGCAAAATTACAAAAAACACTTTTTATTGATAGAAAAATTTCTTCTATAAAAAGACAGGAAAATTTAATTGAGAAACATTTAAAAGAAAAAAGAAATCTTGTAATCTTCCCAGAAGGAACAAGTACAGATGGAAATAAAGTTCAATTTTTTAAAAGTTCTTTATTTAATATTTTTGAAAATAAAATTAATACAAAAATAAATATTCAAAATGTTACAATTGTTTACAAAAAGGTTAATGGCATAACATTGAATCGAACTAATAGAAGAGATTTAACATGGCATTCTGAAATGGAAATGCTTCCAAATGTAATAAATGTTTTAAAAAAAATGAGTATTAATGTAGAAATTATTTTTGATAAGGAATTTGTTCCAAAAAAAAACATTGATAGAAAAGAATTATCTTTTTTTTGTTGGCAGAAGATTAATAATACTTTAATAAATAATTTATATAGATAATTAAATAAAATATTTTTTATGCAGAAAATTAAAAATTTTTATATTAAGACATTTGGTTGTCAGATGAATGTATATGATAGTCAAAAAATTGCTGATGTTTTTATTAAAATGGGCTATAAGCCTTCTATTTCACAATTTAGTGCTGATATAATTTTGATTAATACGTGTCATATAAGAGAAAAAGCAAAACAAAAGTTATATTCTGAATTAGGTAAGATTTATAAAATTAAGAAAAAAAGAATCTTAAAAAACAAAACAACTTTTATTATAGTTGCTGGATGCGTTGCCCAGGCAGAAGGAAATGAAATCTTTAATAGAGCTCAATTTGTAGATTTAGTAGTAGGTAGTCAATCAATTCAAAAAATACCACAAATGATTAAAAAACAAATTTTAAATATAAAGAAAAACAAAATCAAAGAAAATCTTTTAAATCTCGATTTTGCTCCGAAAGCAAAATTTGATAATTTGCCAAAAACAAAAATTTTTAATCAAATCTCTAGTTATTTAACAATTCAAGAAGGTTGTGACAAATTTTGTAAATTTTGTGTTGTGCCCTATACAAGAGGACCTGAATATTCTAGGCCAGTAACAGATCTTATTAAAGAGGCAAAAGATTTAATAATTAAAGGAACAAAGGAAATTATTCTTCTTGGACAAAATGTTAATGCATATCATGGAAAGGGTTTTAATAAAAAAGAATATAATTTAGGACAATTAATATATGAACTTGGAAATCTAAGAGGTTTAGAAAGAATAAGATATATGACAGCTCATCCGAAAGACATGCATGAAGATTTATATAAAGCCCATAGAGATGTAAAACAATTAATGCCTTTTTTACATTTACCTGTGCAATCTGGTTCTAATAAAATTCTTAAGGCTATGAACAGAAATTATACAAGGGAGGAATATATAAAAATAATAGAAAAAATTAAATACTTTAAACCAAATATGGCTTTTTCCTCTGATTTTATAGTAGGTTATCCAGGAGAAACTGATAATGACTTTATTGATACTTTAAATTTAGTTGATCTTGTCCAATATTCTCAGTCATTTTCATTTATATATAGTCCAAGACCTGGAACACCAGCTTATAGTTTAAAAAATAATGTACAAGATATTATAAAAAGAAAAAGACTACAAAATTTACAGGAAAAACTTAAATTTTATCAAGAAAAATTTAATAATAACTTTTTAAAAAAAACGCTTCCAATTTTGTTTACTAATTTTATAAAAAAAGAAAAATATCAATCCTTAGGCTATTCGCCATATATGCAATTAGTAAGGATTGAAAAAACAAAGAATCTAAAAGGTAAAATTAAAAGTTTAAAAATCAAGAAAGCTTTTTATAAAAGTCTTGAAGCTTCAAATTTTTTTTAAAAGGGAACGTAAAACACTAGTTGAATAAAAATTTATTAAAAAATACAATAACATTTGAAGATAATAGTGTTTTACAACTTGTTTGCGGGATTTATCATGCAAATTTACATTTAATTGAAAAAAAATTAAACGTCTCTTTAACTCCAAAAGGGAATGAAATTTCAATTAAAGGTAACACAGAAAATATTTTAATTACCAAAAATACTCTTTTAAAACTTTATGAAAGAGCAAAATTAACAGATATAATTGAAAAAAATGATATTAAATCAATAATTAGCTTTATGGAAGATCATAATGAAAAAGAAAAAAAAACTAATAATTTGGAAAAAATTTATATAGAAACACAAGCAAAGAAAATATTTCCACACTCAAAAGGACAATTAAACTTTATAAAAAGTTTAACAGAAAAAGAATTAATATTTGCAATTGGGCCTGCTGGCACAGGAAAAACATTCCTTGCAGTAAGTTATGCTGTTTCTTTATTAATAGTAGGAAAAATAGATAAAATTATTATTTCTAGACCCGCAGTTGAAGCTGGAGAAAAGCTTGGTTTTTTACCAGGTGATTTAAAAGAAAAAATTGATCCTTATTTAAGGCCAATATACGATGCTTTACATGAAAACCTACCTTATCAAAAAGTTTTAAAATTAATAGAAAATGAAAAAATAGAAATTGCACCTATTGCATATATGAGAGGAAGAACATTAAATAACTCTTATATAATTTTAGACGAAGCACAAAATACTTCTGCAGTGCAAATGAAAATGTTTTTAACACGTTTAGGAATTAATTCAAAAATGGTTGTTACTGGAGATTTAACTCAAATAGATTTACCAAATAAAAAAAACAGCGGTTTGTTGGATGCTGAAAAAAGTTTGAAAAAAATAAAAAATATTTCTTTTATTTACTTATCTGAGAAAGATGTAGTTAGACATCCATTAGTAAGTGAAATAATAAAAGCTTACGAAAAATGAAAATTAATCATAAAGTAAATATTTTTTTAGAAAGCAAGAAATGGTTAAATAAAAATATATTTTCTTCTCAAAAAAATTTAAATTCTAAAATTTATAATTTGTCAAAAATAACTTTAAGAAAAGCATTTAAATTATCAAAATATAAAAAAGCAGAAAGAATCAATACTAATATTAATGTTATATTAGCTAATGATAATTTATTAAGGAAATTAAATTCAAAATATTTAAAAAAAAATAAAAGCACTAATGTTTTATCATTTCCTAATGATAGTTTTCAAAAAGATAAAAATAATTTTTTGGGAGAAATATATTTAGCCTATGAAACTTGTGTAAAAGAGTCTGAAAAAATGAAAATAAAAGAAATTGACAGATTAAGTCACTTAATTGTTCATGGAACTTTACATTTATTAGGATTTGAACATAAAAAAAAAAAGAAAGAATAAGAATGGAAATGGTTGAGAATAAAATTCTTAACTTTTTTAAAATAAGGTATTATTAAAAAAATAATTATTTTATGAAAGATCAAAAAAAAATAAAAAAAAAAGATTTTAAGGAAAAAATAACAAAATTTTTCGAAGTTTTTGTAAAAAAAACAAAAGAAGATAGTTCTGAAATTAATTTAGAAAATTTACTTGATACAAGAATTAAAAGTGAAAAACCTTTAAAAATTGATGAAAAAAAAATAATTTCTAATGTTTTTAAATTACCAGAAAAGTTAATTAGTGATATTATGGTTCCAAGATCAGATATAATTTCAATTAGCACCTCAAATACTATAGAAGATTTAGTTAAATTAATAGGTAGAACTAATCATTCTAGATATCCTGTTCATGATAAAAATAGAGACAATATAATTGGCATGATTCATATTAAAGACGTTGTTACTCTATGGGATTCAAAAAAAAAAATAAATATAGTAAAATTAGTTAGAAAAATTCTTTTTGCTCCTCCTTCAATGAATGTTTTAGATTTAATTTTAGAAATGAGAAAAACACATACCCACATGGCATTAATTGTTGATGAACACGGAGGGGTCGATGGTTTAGTAACAATTGAAGATTTGGTAGAAGAAATCGTTGGAGAAATAAAAGATGAACATGAAGCACAAAAAGATTCTAAAGTTAGTTCATCTATTAAATCTGATGGAAATATTATAATAAATGCTAGGATGCAAATAGAGGAATTTGAAGAAAAATATGGACAAATTTCATTAAAAAAAAATGAATATAAAAATATAGATACTATGGGCGGATTAATTTTTACTATTTTAGGTAGAGTTCCTTTAAAAGGAGAAATTATTAAACATCATTCAGGATGTGAGTTTGAAATATTAGATGCAGATCCAAGAAAAATAAGAAAAATATTAATTAGAAATCATAGACAAATATAAAAAGAATATTTTTTAATGAAATTTTTAGATAAATTTTTTTGCTCACCTAACTATAACAAAAGAATTAAATACATTTATTCTTTTTTTTTCGGGACATTGCTAGTTTTATGTCTTCCACCATATAACTTTTGGATATTAATTTTTCCTAGTTTATCTTTTTTATTTTTTCAGAGTTATCTTTCTAAGTCATCAAGCGAATCTTTTTTAATAGGTTGGTTCTTTGGTTTTGCTTTTTTTTTATTTGGAGTTTACTGGATTTTTAATTCTTTTTTAATAAGATCAGATATTTTTATTTATTTAATTCCTTTTTGTTTAATTTTACTGTCTTTTTTATTAGCTATATTTGTTGGTTTAGTAAGTTTCTTTAATTACAAATTAAAAAGAAATTTAATAACAAATATAATCTTTTTTTCTACATTTTGGACATTAAGTGAAATTTTAAGAGGATATATTTTTACTGGTTTTCCATGGAATTTAATAGCCCATACATGGTTAAATTTTAATAATATATTACAAATTTGTTCAGTGTTTGGCGTTTATGGGTTAACTTTCTTTTCAGTTTTAATTGTTTTATCAATAAGTACAATAATAATTAAGGAAAAAATATTAAAAAAAAATATTTTTTATTTTTCATCAATTTTTTTTTCAATTTTTGTGATTATTTTCTTTGGGCACGTAAGATTAAATAATTTAAATAGTTCAATAGATAGTTCAGTAAAATTTAGAGTTGTTCAACCTAATATTCAACAAAAAGACAAATTAGATATTAATTATTTAGAGAAAAATTTTAAAAAAATATTAGATTTAAGCTTTACTAATAAATTAGGCGCGCTAAATTCTTCAGAAAATTTAATTATTATTTGGCCAGAAACCGCTATAACTGATTTGAATTATTTATCTAAATCAAAATTATTTAATAAAATAAAATTAAATTTGAAAAAAGAGGAATATATAATATCTGGATCTTTCCGTATAGAGCAAGGCGAACTACCTAAATTTTATAATAGTGTTTTGGCAATTGATAAAAACTTATCGAAGACTTTTATTTATGATAAAAAACATCTTGTTCCTTTTGGAGAATATGTTCCTTTTTCTGGAATTTTAAATAAATTAGGTTTTAACTTCATTGGCTTACAAAAAAGTAAAAATTCTAATAATTTAATTAATTTAAAGAACATACCTAAGTTTAAAACTTTAATTTGTTACGAAATTATTTTTCCGGGTAGATATTCTAATAGTAAAAATAAAGCTGTTTTCTTATTAAATTTGACAAATGATGCATGGTTTGGTAATACATCTGGTCCCCACCAACATTTTGCCAATACGATTTTTAGAGCAATTGAGGAAGGCAGAAATATTATAAGAGTAGCTAATACGGGCATCTCTGCTTCTGTAGATCCATTAGGTCGAATAATACAAAAGATTGATTTAAATAATGAAGGAACTTTTGATACAAATATTATTATTGTAAAAAAAAATAATAAAATTATAAAAACTATATATAGTAGGTTTGGTAACTCGCTGATTATTTTAATATTAATTAGTTTATTTTGTTTTTTTTTAAAATTTAAATTAAAGAATTAACATTGTTAAAAAAATATATATTTACAAGTGAATCAGTTTCTGAAGGACACCCTGATAAAATTTGTGATTTAATATCAGATAATATTGTAGATGTTTTCTTAGAAAATGATGAAGAATCAAAAGTTGCTTCTGAAACAATGGTGACAACAAATAAAGTTATTATAAGTGGAGAAGTAAGTGGGCCTGATATTTTTAAAAAAATATCTTTAGATGGGTTAGTAAGAAAAACAATTAAAAAAATTGGTTACGAACAAGAAGGCTTTCACTGGGATACTGTTGAAATACAAAACAATTTGCATCAACAATCTAAGGATATTGCAATGGGAGTTGAAAAAAAAGATAAAAAAATGCAAGGCGCTGGAGATCAGTGAATATTGTTTGGCTATGCGTGTAAAGAATCAAGCGAATTAATGCCTGCACCTATTTATTATTCACATTTGATTTTAAAAGCAATTTCAGATGCTAGACATAAAGGTCAATTGAAATTTTTAGAACCAGATGCAAAAAGCCAAGTAAGTTTAGAATACAAAGGTGGTAAACCAATAAAAGCAAAGACTATAGTTGTTTCAACTCAACATCATCCAGATTTGAAACAAGAAAAAATCAAAGAAATAATTCGTCCGTTTGTAGTTAATTCATTACCTAAAGGATGGATGTGTAATGAAGAAAATTTTTATGTAAATCCAACGGGTAGATTTGTAATTGGCGGGCCTGTCGGTGATGCAGGTTTAACCGGAAGAAAAATTATTGTAGATACATATGGTGGTGCCGCACCCCATGGTGGTGGAGCCTTTTCAGGGAAAGACCCAAGTAAGGTTGACAGATCGGGAGCTTATGCAGCAAGATACATAGCAAAAAATATAGTAGCTGCTGATTTAGCAGATAAATGCACAATACAAATATCATACGCAATTGGTATTGCAAGGCCTGTTAGTATATATGTAAATACTTATGGCACTGGTAAAATAGAAGAGTTAGAAATTTCAGAAAAAATTTCACAAATTATCGATTTATCCCCGTTTGGAATTATAGAAAAGTTATCTTTGAAAAAACCAATATATGCAAGAACAGCAGCTTACGGCCATTTTGGTAGAAAACCAGATCAAGACGGAGGTTTTTCTTGGGAAAAACTAGATTTAGTTGAACAGCTAAAAAAATTATTTTCTTAATTTGAAAAAAATTAATATTCCAATTTTTTATTATAAAGGTTCTAGACGTTCATTAAGTCAAAAACAAAAAAGAATCATTAATTCTAATTTAGATAAATTTAGGTTTAAAAAATTAAAAAAAAAATATAATAAAGTTTTTTTAGATATTGGTTTTGGATATGGAGAGAATATGATTCATTTAGCAAAAAGAAATTTAAATACTTTAATTTTAGGATGTGAAATTTATCTTCCAGGAATTTCAAATTTACTTCAAAGAATTAATAATGAAAAAATAAATAATATACAAATTTTTGATAAAAATATTTTTTTACTTTTTAAAAAAATTAAAAAAACATCCATCGATAAAGTTTTTTTATTATTTCCTGATCCTTGGCCAAAAAAAAAACATTTTAAAAGAAGAATTGTATCATCAATGTTATTGGACAAATTAAAATATGTTTTAAAAAAAGACGGAAAGCTTTATATAGCAACAGACTCAAAGAGCTATCTTCAAAAAATTTTTGAAGAGTTTTTTTTAAATAAATCTTTTGTTTGGATAAATTTTAAACCAAATGAGTGCTTAGTTAGACCTGCAATTTTATCAAAAACAAAGTATGAAACAAAAGCTGATACAAATTTTAGTAAAAAATTTTTTTTAATATTTAAAAAAAGAAGTTGAACTATTAATGCCAAAATATTAAGTTATAAAATATATTATTATCTATTTTCATTAAGTTTAGGATGGGCGTTAAGCCCATTTTTTTTTGGAGTTTTTTATTATGCAATTAGAAAATACAGAATTAATACAAGTAGCTGACAATATAGCTGAAGAAAAAGGTATTGATAAAGAATTAGTTTTTAAGGCTATTGAGGATGCAATATCTAAAGCCGGAAGATCAAAATACGGCAATGATTATGATATAAGAGCAACTATTGATAGAGATACAGGGAAAATAAGTCTTGCAAGATATTTAGAAGTAAAAAAAACTGTTGAAGACAATTTTATAGAAATAAGTTTAAAAGAAGCAAAAAGTAAAAAGAAAAGTATTAAAGAAGGAGAATTTATAATTGAAAAACTTCCTAATTTTGATTTTGGTAGAATTGCAGCCCAAACTGCAAAGCAGGTAGTCATTCAAGAAATTAAGAAAGCTGAAAGAAATAAAAACTTTGATCTATATAAAGATAAAGTAGGAGAAATAATAAGTGGTATTGTTAAAAGAATTGAGTTTGGGAATATAATTGTTGATTTAGGTAATGCTGAAGCTGTTATTAAAAGAGAAGAAATAATACCAAGAGAAAATTTAAGAAGAGGAGACAGAGTTAAAACTTATTTATATAATGTGAGTAAGGAATTAAAAGGTCCACAAATATTTTTATCTAGAACACATCCTCAATTCTTAGCATTATTATTTCACCAAGAAGTGCCAGAAATAAGTGACAATATTATAGAAATAAAGTCAGTTGCAAGAGATCCTGGTTCAAGAGCAAAAATTGCAGTTTACTCTTCTGATACTTCAATAGATCCCGTGGGCGCGTGTGTGGGAATGAGAGGGTCAAGGGTTCAGGCAGTAGTTACTGAATTACAAGGAGAAAAAATTGATATAGTTCCTTGGTCAGAAGATCAAGCTACTTATGTTGTAAACTCTTTAGCCCCAGCAAAAATTTCTAAAGTTATTTTTGAAGAAGGAACCAATAGAATTCAAGTAATTATACCTGAAGATCAATTAAGTTTAGCAATAGGTAGAAAAGGTCAAAATGTTCGACTTGCTTCTAACTTAACAAATTTCGAAATAGATATTGTTGATGAAAAAGATGAAGCTAATAAAAGAAATGAAGAAATGAAAAGATTATCAGATATGTTTATAAAATATTTAGATGTTGATGAAGTTATAGCTCATTTATTAGCCACAGAAGGCTTCTTTTCTATAGAAGAAATAGCATCTTGTGACGAAAAAAAATTAAAGGCAATAGAAGGTTTTGATGAAAATTTAATTAAAGAACTAAAAGATAGAGCTAAAAAAAATCTTGATAAAAAAATTAAAGATTTAGAAGTGAAAAAAAATGATTTAAATTTATCTAAGGACCTTGAAAAAGTTAAACAATTTTCATTAGAAAATCTTGTAGCGCTTGGGGAAAAAAACATAAAAACATTAGATGATTTAGCAGATTTATCAAGTGACGAATTGATTGACATTATTGGTTCCGAAAACATAAAAAAAAGTGATGCTGATAAAATAATAATGGATTCAAGAAAAAAATGGTTTAGTGAAGAGGATAAAAGTACGAACAAGTAATAAAAAATTTATTAATTTTAAAAAATGGAAAAAAAAAATAAAAATAAAACTACTACAATAAAACAAACTTTTTCATATGGAAAATCTAAAACTGTAACGGTTGAGGTTATAAAAAAAAAGGATAATAAAAATAAATTTCCATCAATAAAAGAGACATCACCAGGCACAAATTTTAATAAAGACAAAAAAGATCCAAGAAAAAAATTAACAATAAATAAGAATTTTTATAGAAACTTTAAACAAAAAAAGAAAGAAATAAATTTAAGAGATCAAAAAGATTTTACTAAAACAAAAGTAATTAAAGAAGTGAAAGTGCCAGGGGTTATTTCTGTCCAAGAATTGTCAAATAGAATGGCAGAAAAATCAACTAATGTAATAAAAGCATTAATGAAAATGGGCGTTATGGCTACAATAAACCAAAATATTGATGCTGATACAGCAGAAATTATTGCTGAAGAATTTGGGCATACAGTTAAAAGAGTTGATGATACTGATTTAGCAATACAAATTAAAAAAGAACCTGATAAAGAAGAAGATTTAAAACCACGAAGTCCAATTGTTACAATTATGGGCCATGTAGATCACGGAAAAACAACATTATTAGATGCATTGCGTTCAACTAGTGTAGTTGCCAAAGAACATGGTGGAATAACACAGCATATAGGCGCGTATAGAATAAAAACACAGTCAAATAAATTTATAACCTTTTTTGATACACCAGGACACGAAGCATTTACAGCAATGAGAGCAAGAGGTACAAAAGTAACAGATATAGTTGTTTTAGTTGTTGCTGCGGATGACGGTGTCAAAGAACAAACTATAGAAGCTATTAATCATGCAAATGCTGCAGAAGTGCCAATTATTGTATGTATTAACAAAATTGATTCTAATAATGCTGATATACAAAAGATTAAAAATCAATTAATGGAACATAAATTAATTTCAGAAGATATGGGAGGAGAAAATTTATATGTAGAAATATCAGCTAAGGAAAAAAAGAATTTGAATAAACTAGAAGAAGCAATAATTCTACAGTCTGAAATGTTGGATTTAAAAGCAAATCCATCAAAAAAAGCATTTGGAGTTATTGTTGAATCTAAATTAGAACAAGGAAAAGGTTCAACAGCTACAGTTTTAGTTCAAGAAGGCACTTTAAATGTAGGAGATGTATTTGTTGCAGGTCCGGCATTTGGAAAAATAAGAGCTATGAGTGATGATAAAGGTAAAAAAATAGTCCAAGCTGGACCATCTATTCCTATAGAAATACTTGGCTTAACAGGCGTTCCTGTTGCCGGAGATGATTTTATAGTAGTTGATAGCGAGACAAAAGCAAAAGAGATATCAAATTATAGATTGAATTCTACCAAGATGAACATAACAAAATCTTTAACGAAAGAAAGTTTTGAAAAAATCATTAGTGATAAAGCAAATGTAAAAATCAAAGAATTAGAAATAGTTCTTAAATCGGATGTTCAAGGATCTTTAGAGGCAATTATTAATGGTTTAGAAAAATTTAAAAATGAAGAAATACAGATAAAAGTTATTCACAAAGGCATAGGGGCCATTAATCAATCTGATGTAGCATTAGCCAGCGCGAGTGAAAATACAATAGTTGTTGGATTTAATGTAAAACCAAATAATTTGGCAAAGGATCTGGCAAAAAGAGATAAAGTAGAAATTAAATTTTTTACAGTTATTTATGAACTGTTAGATTATATAAAGGATAGTATGAGTGGACTATTAGTTCCCGATAAGAAAGAAGTTTTAAATGGAAAGGCAAAAATTAAAGAAATTTTTAAAATGTCAAAAATTGGTAAAATTGCAGGGTGTGAAGTTATAGAAGGAAAAATAGAAAAAAGTGCAAAAATTAGACTCCTTAGGGATGACCAGATTATTTATGAAGGAAAATTAAATAGTTTGAAAAGATTTAAAGAAGAAGCGTCTGAAGTTAAAGAAGGAAATGAATGTGGAATGGTTTTAGATAATTTTCAAGATATAAAACAAAATGATATTTTGGAATCATATTTTATAGAAGAACAAAAAAGATCTTTATAGTTTTAAAGGAAGAGTGAATTGAAAAGAAAAATTAAATCTCAAAGACAATTAAGGATAGGAGAACAGATCAAACATCTAGTATCAGAGTTATTAATATTAGGTGATTTTAATAACTCTAAAATTAGAGAAGTTTCAATAACGGTTACAGAGGTTAGTCTTAGCCCAGATTTAAAGAATGCTAGTATTTTTGTAATACCTCAAAATAAAGATAAAAATATAGTTAAATTTTTAAACGAAGAAAGTTTTATTTTTAAAAAAGCAATTGCAAATAAATTAAAGTTAAGATATGTCCCAAGAATATTTTTTTATTTTGACCCATCTTTTGATTATGCTCAAGAGATTGAAAAATTATTAAAAGATCCAAAAGTTGCTAAAGATTTATAATTTTTAATATGTCTGATTTAAAAAATAATTTAAATGGCTGGCTTAATATTAATAAAGAAATAGGAATGACTTCTAGAGAAGTAGTTAATGTAATTCAAAGAACTTTAAATATAAAAAAAGTTGGACACGCTGGGACACTCGACCCATTAGCTTCTGGTGTTTTAGCAATAGCAGTAGGAAGAAAAGCTACAAAAACTGTGAAATATATAATGGATGGTGAAAAAAAATATGAATTTTCAATTAAATGGGGAATATCTACAGATAGTTATGACCAAGATGGAAAGATTATTTCAATATCTAAAATAATACCCAGTAAATTAGAAATAAAAAAAATATTACATAATTTTAAAGGTGAAATAAATCAAAGGCCACCAAGATTTTCAGCAATAAAAATAAATGGAATGAGGGCATACAAATTAGCAAGAAAAGGGGAAAAATTTGATCTAAAAAGTAGAAAGGTTTATGTAAAAAACATTAAATTAATTGATAATATTAAAAAAAATGATAAAAGTTTAAGTAGTTTTGAAGTAGAATGTAGTAAAGGTTTTTATATAAGAAGTTTAGTCAGAGATATTTGTAAAAAATTAAAAGTTGATGGATATACAATAAATTTGAAAAGAACTGAATCTAAGCCTTTTAAAATAAAAAATTCTATAACGATAAAAAGATTTTTATATTTGTATAATAGGAATAAGTGGAAAAATTTGTGTATACCTATATATTCTGTTTTAAATAATATTAAGTATGTTGGAAAGCAATAAAGAAAAAAAAAAAGAAATAATTACAAAGTTCCAAAGAAAAGCAAAAGACACAGGCTCTTCAGAAGTGCAGATTGCATTGTTAACAAATAGAATAAATATTTTAACAGAGCATTTTAAAACTAATAAAAAGGATAATCATTCTAAGACAGGGATGTTAAAATTAATTAGCAAAAGAAAAAACTTATTATCTTATTTAAAAAAAAAAAATCTAAAAAAATATAAAGAAATTATAAAAAAAATAAATTTAAAAAAATAAAAAAAATTAATGTTTAAAATTTTAAAAAAAGAAATTGACTGGGGAGGTAAAAAACTAACCCTTGAAACTGGTAGGATTGCTAGGCAAGCAACAGGATCAGTTCTTGCAACATATGGAGAGACTTCAGTTTTATGCACAGTTGTAGTTTCAAAAGAACCAAAAGAAGGAGTAGATTTTTTACCATTAACTGTAAGTTATCAGGAAAAAACTTTTGCAGCTGGTAAAATACCAGGAGGTTTTTTCAAGAGAGAGGCAAAGCCATCTGAAAAAGAAACTCTAATTTCAAGATTAATCGATAGACCTATTAGACCATTATTTCCTGATAATTATTATAATGAAACTCAAATTATTTGTACTTTATTGAATCTAGATAAAACAGTAAGTCCAGATGTAGTGGCATTTATTGGAGCTTCGGCAGCATTATCACTTGCCGGTGCACCTGTAGCCGATACTGTCGCAGCAGCAAAAATTGGATACCGTGAAAAAAAATTGATTTTAAATCCTTCAAATGATGATTTAAAAAATTCTGAATTAGAATTAATAGTAGCAGGAACAAAAGAAGGAGTTTTAATGGTAGAATCGGAAGTGAAAGAACTATCTGAGAAAATTATGTTGGATGCAGTTATGTTTGCTCATAAAGAATTTCAACCTATTATTAAGTTTATTGATTCCTTTGCCAAAGAAAAGAATCCAACACCTTTAGAGTATAAAGATGAAAACACTGAAAAAATTTTAAAAGATGTTTATGAAAAAATAAAAAAAGAATATGAATCAAAGATTAAAGAAGCATATAACGAAAAAGATAAATCTTTAAGATCAGAAAAACTTTCAATAATTAGAAATGATATTTTAGAAAAATTTGTTACTGAAGATGATAAAGAAATAAATGAAAATTTAGTTTCTTATGCAACAAAAAAATTAGAAAAAGAATTAGTTAGAACAGATATATTAAAATCTGGAAAAAGAATTGATGGACGAGATACGAAGACTGTAAGGCCAATAAAAGCGGAAGTTGGAGTTTTATCAAAAGTCCACGGAAGCGCTCTTTTTACAAGAGGTGAAACACAAGCAATAGTTGTTACAACGTTAGGCTCAAGTCAAGATGAACAAAT
>CAYNCC010000010.1:0-23341 GCA_964396035.1 uncultured Alphaproteobacteria bacterium | reverse complement strand
TTTGGCCCTGTTGTTGCAGCAGAACCTTTTGAAGATCAAGATGAAATTATTAGTCGTTCTAATAATACAACCTATGGGTTAGCCGCAGCCGTTTGGACATCAGACTTATCAAAAGCTATTAAAACTGCTGAAGCATTTCGTTCTGGAACTGTTTGGGTCAATACTTATAATATTTTTGACGCTGCTCTTCCGTTTGGAGGTTATAAACAATCTGGATGGGGAAGAGAGATGGGTTCTGAGATACTTGAAGCTTATACTCAAACAAAATCTGTAGTTATAGCAAAGTAATTTTTGTTTATACTTTTTAAAAAAAACCTCGTAATTTATTTACGAGGTTTTTTTTTATTATGAAATTTAAAAAAAAAAAAAAATTTTTTATCAAAAAAGATTAAAGGATTCTTATTTCAAAGAAGCTAAAAATAAAGGATATAGATCAAGATCAGCATTAAAATTATTAGATATTAATAAAAAATTTAGAATTCTAAAAAAAGGTCAAAAAGTTATTGATATTGGAGCATATCCGGGAGGTTGGTCTCAGATTTTGTCTCAACAAGTTTATTCTAAAAACGTATGTAATAAAATTATTGGCGTTGATATAAAGGAAATTAAGCCAGTTCAAAATATATTTTTTTTGAAAAAAGATATTTTTGATAAAGATTTTATAGATATTTTACAAAAAACATTTTCAGATAAAATAGATTTAGTTATTAGCGATGCTGCTCCATCGACAACAGGAAATAAATTTAATGATCATATTGCAAGTCTTGAATTATGTAAAAAAACTTTTAGTGTAGCTTCAAATATTTTAAAAAATGGAGGCTCTTTAATTCTTAAAATTTTTCAAGGTCAAGATATTAATTTCTTTGTTAATGAAATAAAAAAGAGATTTTTAAAGGTAAATTTATACAAACCAAAATCAAGTAAGACAGAATCAAAAGAAATATTTATTATAGCTAAATTTTTTAATTAAAAAAAACTTGAACGTAAAACGACTAATCCCTATTATTATATATGGGTCAAAAAATAATTGAAGGACTTACCTTTGACGATGTTCTTTTAAAACCAGCATCATCCTCCACCCTGCCTGCAAAAGTAAATACCAAAACACTATTGACTAAATCTATAAATTTAGAAGTGCCAATAATTTCAGCAGCGATGGACACAGTAACTGAATCTTTAATGGCTATAGCATTAGCGCAATTTGGAGGCATTGGCTCTATACACAAAAATATGTCTATTAAAGAACAAGTCGATGAGGTTCAAAAAGTTAAAAAATTTGAATCTGGAATAGTAGTTAATCCTGTAACTATAACTCCTGAAAAAGAATTAAAAGATGCATTAGAACTAATGCAATTACATAAGATTTCAGGAATACCTGTTGTAGAAAAAGATAATAAATTAGTTGGTATTTTAACTAATAGGGATGTCAGATTTGTGGAAGATACAAGTATTAAAGTAAAAGATCTCATGACAAAAGATAATTTACAAACAGTAACCGAGGATGTGGATCGAGAAGAAGCAAAAAAAATTCTTCATAAAAACAGAATAGAAAAATTATTAGTAGTTAACAAAGATTTTAAGTGTGTAGGACTGATTACAGTAAAAGATATTGAAAAAGCACGTAAATTTCCAAATGCATGTAAAGATAGTAAAGGTCGCTTAAGAGTAGCAGCTGCAGTTGACATTGGCGAGAAAGGTTTAGAAAGATCTGAGTCGTTGATTGATGTAGATACAGATGTGCTTATTGTTGATACCGCACATGGTCATTCAAAGAATGTTATTGAAACAGTAAATAAAATAAAGAAAAAATCTAACTATGTTCAATTAATAGCTGGAAATGTAGCTACTGAAGAAGGCGCTAAAGCTTTGATTGATGCGGGAGCAGATGCAATAAAAGTTGGCATTGGCCCCGGATCTATTTGTACAACAAGAATGGTTGCAGGCGTTGGAGTTCCGCAACTAACAGCAATTGCAAATGTTGCAAAAATTGCAAACAAAAAAGATGTCCCAATTATTGCTGATGGTGGAATTAAATATTCTGGAGATATAGCAAAAGCTATAGCAGCTGGAGCGAATACAGTAATGATAGGTTCTTTATTAGCTGGCACAGATGAAGCTCCTGGAGAAGTTTATTTGTATAGAGGAAGATCTTATAAATCATATAGAGGAATGGGTTCTATTTCAGCAATGTTAAAAGGATCAGCAGAAAGATATTTTCAAGATAGTAATAATGAAATACAAAAATTAATACCAGAAGGAGTTGAAGGGCAAGTGCCATATAAAGGACCTGCAAATGTTATCTTAGAACAACTAATAGGAGGTCTTCGATCTTCTATGGGATATACAGGAAACGATGATATAAAAAAAATGAAATCTAATTGTGAATTTATAAGAATTACTAGTTCTGGATTAAAAGAAAGTCATGTTCATGATGTTAGCATAACAAAAGAAAGCCCAAATTATAAACCAGAAGGCACAAATTAATTTTTTTTAGATGGATAAAGTTCTAATACTTGATTTTGGATCACAAGTTACTCAATTAATAGCTAGAAGGATAAGAAAAAAAAATATATATTGCGAAATATATCCTTTCAACATATCAGAAAAGCAAATAAGGAACTTTTCTCCAAAAGCATTAATATTATCAGGTGGACCTGCTTCTACTACTATAAAAAAACCATTAAAGCCTAATGATTTAATTTATTCTTTAAATATACCAATTCTTGGAATTTGTTATGGGCATCAATTAATTTGCCAACATTTAGGTGGTAGTGTTATAAAATCACAAAAAAGAGAATTTGGAAAAGCATCAATAAGAATTAAAAAAAATTCAAAGATTTTTGACGGAATATATAAAAAAAATAATGAATACCAAGTTTGGATGAGTCATGGTGATAAAATAAGCAAATTACCTAAATCTTTTCATGTCATCGCATCAACCTCAAACGCTAAATTTGCTGCAATTGCAAATGAAAATAAAAAAATTTATGGTTTACAATTTCATCCTGAAGTTATTCATACTTTGTATGGAGACAAAATCTTAGAAAATTTTGTAAAAAAAATTTCTTTATGTAAATCAAATTGGAAAATATTAGACTTTATAAAGAATTCTTTGTCAAAAATAAAAGAAGAAGTTAAAGATCAAAATGTGATTTGTGCATTATCGGGCGGTGTTGACTCATCAGTTACTGCAGCTTTATTACATAAAAGTATTGGTAAACAATTAAAATGTGTTTTTGTTGACACTGGATTATTGAGAAAAAAAGAAGGTGATGAAATAGAAAAAATTTTTAAAAAAAAATTAGGAAACAATTTTAAAAGAATTAATGCTGACAAACTTTTTCTTAATAAGTTAAAAAATGTAATTGATCCAGAAAAGAAAAGAAAAGTAATTGGAAAATTATTTATTGATATTTTTTCAAGAGAAGCAAAAAAATATAAATCTATAAAATATTTAGCACAAGGCACTTTGTATCCTGATGTCATTGAGTCAAAATCTGTGAGAGGAGCACCTTCTGCAAAAATAAAATCACATCATAATGTTGGTGGTTTACCAAAAAAATTAAACTTTAAATTAATTGAACCATTGAAAGAACTTTTTAAAGATGAAGTAAGAGTTCTTGGTAAAAAATTAAATATTCCAGATTATGTTTTAAAAAGACATCCGTTTCCGGGACCTGGACTTGCTGTGAGAATTCCAGGAAATATAACAAAAGAAAAAATTAAAATTTTACAAGATGCTGATTCAATTTTTATTGAACAACTAAAAGAAAAAAAACTATATGATAAAATTTGGCAAGCTTTTACTGTTTTAATTCCTGTTAAGACAATTGGAGTTATGGGAGATCAAAGATCTTATGAATATACATGTGCTTTAAGAGCTGTGACGTCTTTAGATGGTATGACTGCTGAACCATATTATTTTAATTCAGATGATTTAGCTGAAATAAGCACTAAAATTGTTAATGAAGTAAAAGGCATTAATAGAGTTGTTTATGATTATACCAGTAAACCACCAGGCACTATCGAATGGGAGTAAGAAGCAAAGATGCTAAATTAAAGGGAACTAATTTTCAAATAAAAGTTTGGAAAGAGTTAAAAAAGATTCCTATTGGTAAAACTAAAACATATAAAGAAATTGCAATAATTCTAGGTAACCCAAAAGCTGCAAGGGCTGTGGCAAATGCATGCAAAAAAAATCCTTATCCAATTATTATCCCTTGTCATAGAGTAATTAGATCTGATGGAAGCTTAGGAGGTTATTCTGGTAATGGGGGAAAAAAAAGAAAAGAGAAACTTCTTGAATTAGAGAAAAAATCTAGAATCTAAATAATTTGAAGAATTTTTTTACTTTCAACTTTTTTTAATATATTTAAAACATCTTTAATATATTTAGATTTTTTTAGCTCTTGTTTTCCAGAGTATATAAAAAAAATTCTTTTTTTGTTTTTGACAATTGAAAATTCTGGAGATGCGTGAGTATGTTTATAAATTGAGAATTCAGCGTAATTTTTCTCAAAATTTATGGAATAATCTTTCCAAAGTCCATTTGATACTTTTTGGCTATAAATATTTATTATTGAATTAAGATCTTTTTTAGAAAATGTTACTTTTTCTTTTTCTTTAATATATTTAGAAAAATGATAAATTTTTGACATATATTAAATAAATAATTTTTTTTATTATTATATTATAATTATGCCAGAAGTTACTCCAATATGTCAATTTGATGCTAAAGCAATTCCATTTAGTTTAAATGGAGTTGATGGAAATACTTATAATTTAGATCAAATAAAAGGAAAAAATGGTACTTTAATTATGTTTATATGCAATCATTGTCCTTATGTTAAAGGAGTTATTGACAGATTAGTTGCAGATGTTATGAATTTACAAAAAAAAGGAATTGGCTGTGTTGCAATAATGTCTAATGATGTAATTAATTATCCAGAAGATTCTTTTGAAAATATGAAAAAATTCTCTAAAGAAAATAATTTTACATTTCCCTATTTATATGATGAGACTCAAGAAATTGCAAAAGCATATGGTGCCGTTTGTACCCCTGATTTTTTTGGATATAATAAAAATTTAGAGCTCCAATATAGAGGAAGACTTGATAATACAGGAATTTCTAGCGAAATATTGAAAGATAAAGAATTATTAAATGCATTTCATCAAATAATTAAGACAGGAAGAGGGCCTAAAGAACAAAAGTCTAGTATGGGATGTTCAATTAAATGGAGATAAAATGACAGAAGAAGAAAATCTTATAAAAGAAGTTAATGAAGAAATAAAACAAGATGAATATAAGAAATTATGGAAGAAATATAGCAAATTAATAATCACTGCTATTTTTTTAATTATTACTTTTGTTGCATCAGGAACTATATATAAAAATTACAAAATTAGTAAATTCGAGAAACAAAGTGAATTATATTTTGAGGCTTTAAATCATTTAAAAAACGAGAATTATAATGAAGCTGAGAAAGTGTTAATTGAGATTAATAATTTGGATAATGGAGGATATAGCAATTTATCAGCTTTTAACTTAATTGATATTAAAAGTAAAAAAAATAGCTCTATAGATATAAATAAAATTAAATTAAATAATAATAAATTTTTAGAAGATTTTTTTCTTTTAAAAAAATTTAATTATCTTTTAAATAACCAAATTGACAATGTTTCTATTGATGAAATAATTAAGATATCAGAACCCAAATCTTCATGGAGATTTACAGCCCATGAATTATTAGCATCATATTATATTGAGAAAAACGATATTGATAACGCTATTCAATCATTAAATTTTATTATTAAAGATCAAGATTCTCCATCATTAATGAAAGAAAGAGCCTTAATCATATTAAAAACATTAAACACAACCAATGAGTAAGTTTTTTTATTTTTTAACAGTAGTTATTGCTGTGGTTTTTTTATTAACCAGTTGTGGACTTTTTAAAGATAAAGAAGAAAATATAGAGACATCTAATGGAAGAATATTTCCTGTTGAAACAGTTGTAAAACCTGACCCAAGCCTTAGAGGAATTAAAGTATCACTCCCTAGACCTGTTATAAATAAAACATGGATGCAATCAACAAATAATGAAGCTCATAATATTCAACACCCTTTTGTAAATAATAAAATTAGACTGGCATGGAAAATCAGTATAGGTAAAGGACAAGATAAAAAGAATCCTATCACTTCACAACCAGTAATTGATGAAACTAATGTTTATACTATTGATACAAAGGCAAAAATAGTTTCATTAAATAAAGTTAATGGAAAAATAAAATGGAAAAAAAAATTAAGAAAAAAAATAAACAGAGAAGGAATATTAAATGGAGGACTGGCAGTTAATAAAAAATATTTAGTTGTTACCACAGGCACGGGTGCTGTTTTTGTGCTTGATAAAGAAAATGGAAAAATTTTGTGGGATGTTGATTTATCTCGTACAATAAGAGCTGCTCCAATAATATCTGGAAACAACCTTTTAATACTTTCTAAAGACAACCGACTTAGTTCATATGATTTACAAGAAAAGAAATTAAATTGGACTCATGAAGGTTTAGAAGAAATATCTACATTTATGGGATCTTCCTCTCCAACTGTTTCAAGTGGTATCATTATTGTTACATATTCTTCAGGAGAAATTTATGCATTAAATGAACTAAATGGAAGTGTTATTTGGAACGATAATCTAAGTTTATATATTCAAAAAAAAAGTTTAGATAATATTTCAGATATTCGCGGCAACCCAGTAATTCATGATAATAAATTATATGTAATTAGTTATAGCGGAAAAATGGTAGCTTTTGATTTAAATTCTGGAGTAAGACTTTGGGAATCTAATATTGGCGGTATACAAACACCATGGGTAGTCTCAAGATTTATATTTGTATTATCTAAAGATAATGAATTAATTTGTTTATCAAGTAAAGATGGAAAAGTTGTCTGGGTAAGTAAATTAAAAGACTTTATGGATTTTGAAAAAAAAGACAAGAATATTTTATGGACTGGACCATTGTTAGCAGGACGAATGTTGATAGTTTCTGGTTCGCATGGAATAATTGCTTCAATTTCACCTTATTCTGGTAAATTTTTAGGAGCTATTAATATTAAATCATCAGTTGAAACACATGCAGTAGTTGCTGAAAAAACAGTTTTCTTTTTGACAGTAGGCGGTGATTTGCTTGCTTATAGATAAAATAATGGTTTATGAGAAGAAAATTAGATTATGTTTTATTGGCAATCCAAATGTTGGCAAATCATCTTTGATTAATAGATTATTAGGTAAGAATAAATTAAAAATTAGTAAGAATCCTGGAACAACTAAAGAAATTACTCAAATAATACATAATTGGAAAAATAGAGAATTTATTCTAATTGACACAGCTGGTGTTTATAAAAAAAAAAATATTGATTTTATAAATTTAACCAAAGCAATCAAATTATGTGATGTAGTTATTCTTATTTTAGAGTCCGCTATTGAAAGATTAGATAGATTAAATAAGAGATTAGTTAATTATTCTTTAAATAATGGAAAAGGATTAATTATTATATTTAATAAATGGGATTTGATTAAAAATAAAAAGATTACAAAGAAAAAACTTACAAATATTTTTAAGTTTTCATTGACTCAAATTATTAGCACTGAGATTATGTTTATATCTGCACTTAAAGATATAAGATTTAATAAAATATTTGAATTATCTGAAAAGATTATAGAAACGTTTAATAAAAAAATACAAACTTCAAGTTTGAATAAATGGTTGAATTATGTAACAAAGTTAAATCCACCATCTAAAATTAAAGGAAAAGAAGTAAAATTTAAATATATTACGCAAATTAGGAATTCTCCCCCTACCTTTATAATATTTTCAAATTATTCTAGTAAAATATCTCTAACCTATAAAAGATTCTTAGAAAAAAAATTAAAAAATTATTTTAAATTTGGGAATATTCCAATTTTTATAAAATTTGATTCAACTAAGAATCCATATGAAAAGAAAAATAATTAAATTAGATTTTTACATTACTTAAAAAGGACAATTGATCATGTTTAGATTTGTCTAATGTTTTATCAATTGGAATTACAGGATAGTCGCCAGTAAAACAATGGTCTGTAAATTGAGGTATTTTTTCATCTCTATTTTTACAACCCATTGCATTGTATAAGCCTTTAATTGATAAGAATGCTAGTGATTTTACATTTATGAATTCTGCCATTTCTTCAATACTTTTTTTAGCTGCCAGAAGCTCACTTTCTTTTGGAGTGTCAACACCGTAATAATCAGGATATTTTATTGGAGGGCTTGCAACACGCATATGAATTTCTTTTGCTCCTGCATCATGGAGCATTTGTACTATTTTTAGACAGGTTGTTCCCCTTACTATTGAGTCATCAATTAAAATTATATTTTTATTTTTAATACAACTAGCATTGGCATTATGTTTTAGCTTTACACCAAATTGCCTTACCTGTTGTTTTGGTTCAATAAAAGTTCTACCAACATAATGATTTCTTATTAGCCCAAGTTCAAAAGGTATGCCAGATTCTTCAGCATATCCTATGGCTGCTGGCATTCCTGAATCTGGGACAGCTGTAACAATATCAGCCTTTACTTTTGATTCTTTTGCTAATTGTTTACCAAAGTTTCTTCTACATTCATAAATATTTTTTCCACCTATAGAGCTATCAGGTCTTGAAAAGTATATATATTCAAATATGTCAAGACGACAATTAACCTTTGGAAAAGGTTTTATAGATTTAATTTCATCTTCAGAAATTATAACTATTTCTCCATTCTCAATTTCTCTTACAAACTTTGCTCCTATAATATCAAGGGAACAGGTTTCTGATGTTAAAATGGGCGAACCATCTAGATCTCCAAGAACTAAAGGTCTTATTCCATACGGATCTCTAACACCAATTAATTTTTTATTCGTCATTACAGCTAATGAAAATCCTCCTTGAATTTGAAACAAGGCTTCAATTAATTTGTCTACGAAATTTGTTCTTTTTGAAGTTGCAATAAGCTGAATTATAGTTTCAGTATCAGAAGTTGATTGAAAAATAGATCCTTTTTCAACTAATTTTTTTCTAATAGACAAACCATTTGTAAGATTACCATTATGAGCAACAGCAACAGCACCGCTTGCTAAATCTGCAAAAAACGGCTGAACATTTCTTAGAACTGTATCTCCAGCAGTTGGATATCTATTATGACCAATCGCGTGGTTTCCAGGCAATTTGTCAATCACATCTTTTTTAGTAAAATTATCTCCAACTAATCCTATTTTTTTTTCTAAATAAAAGTTTTTTCTATCGTGAGAAGCTATACCACAAGCTTCTTGACCTCTATGTTGAAGAGAATGTAATCCTAGGGCGGTTATTGTTGCAGCATCTTCATGATTAAATATACCAAATATTCCGCACATATTATAATAATGATATCATTATATAGTTATTTGTAGGGTGTTTTTTCTAACTTTCAAGGATGATATCATTATTTAAGTCTAAGTCTAAAATATTTTTTTGAATATATTCAGATGTAGAATCTATATACTCAATAAAAAATGAATCGCTTATCCAATCAGGTTCTGTGATATCGAAGAAAATATTCTTGTAGATTATAAAGATTAAAGAAAAAATTAAAATTATTCTCAAGAAACCAAAACTAAATCCAAGAATTTTATCTATTAGTCCTAAACTTTTAGTATTTATTTTTCTTGAAATAAAATTAAAAATTATTGATAAAATTAAAAAAATTATTCCAAAGACTACACCGCTAGCTAAAAATTCAATAATAATTGTATCTCTTATGTAAGCTGACAAAAAAGACTTAATTTGTTCAAATGAAATATAAGTAATATAAGCAGATAAAAGCCATTTAGTTAAAGATAAAAATTCTTTAACAAATCCTCTTATTAATCCCAATAAAGAAGAAAGTATGCTCAAGCTTATAATAACGATGTCTGTAATTATCATTACTTAAAATGGTTTAATTAATAAAATTAGTTTAGGTAAAAGAGTTAATACTGCTAACATTGCTATTAACATCGCTAAACCTGTAAAAATTCCAAAATAAATAGTAGGAATAAAATTTGATAAAACTAATATTGAGAATCCAAATATTATTGTAACAGATGTATTAAATATGGCTCTGCCTACACTCATATGACACACGTCTATTGTCTTTTTATAATCTTGTATTTTTCTAAATTCTTCTCTAAAACGATAAATATAATGGATACTATTATCTACTGCGATTCCAATTGTTATAGAAGCAATTGTAATAGTCATCATATCAAGTGGTAATTTTAAAAGACCCATAATTCCAAGAATTGAGATTGCAGCTATAAAATTTGGGACAATACCAATTATAGATAATGTTAATGACCGAAATAAAATAATAAACATAATTGCTATTCCTATCATTACAAACACAAGCGTTTTAATTTGTGAGTCAAAAAGACTTTGCAACATATTATTATATAGAATTAAAACTCCTGCAATTTGGAACTGATCATCATTTAATTCCAACTTATTTTTAAAATCATCACTTATTCTTTTAATAAGTTCTTTTCTTCTTAAATCTTTTGAAGAGTCTAGAACTCTTAAATTAATTCGAGCTTCATCATTTTCTATTGAGATATAGGGATCAACCACATTCTTTTTTAACTTTTCAGGAAGTTTTTTATAAATAACATTTAATTCAAAAGGATCAAATTCCTTACCTTCATTAAGATCTTCAGCAACTCTAATTAACGAAGTTAAGGATAAAACCTTTCCTATTTCTGGAAGATTTTCTAAATAATCATGTACTTTTTCAATTTGTTTAATTTTGGTTGATGTAAACCAATAATCTTTAGTATCAATTTCGGTTTCAGGTCCAAAATCAAAAAAATCTTCATCTAAACCTAAGTCGTCATCATTTGATGTTGAAACATTATTGACAGATTCATGCTCTTCTTTTTTTTTAAAATTTATAATCACATCCATAGGAGTAGTGCCTCCAAGTTTTTCATCAATAAGCTTCATTCCCTGATATATTTCAGTTTTTTCTTTAAAATAATTTATAAAACTATTTTCAACTTTTAATTTTGTAATACCAAAAACAGTTATAATTACTAATAAGCCAGATAAAAAGAGAACTTTATTTCCATGATTTTTTGCTAAATAAGCAAGACTGCCAGTAAAATGAGATTGCTTTTCGTTTTCAAACGAACCTTCTTTTTTTTCTAGAAGCAGTAGTATAGATGGAAACAGAATAAAAGAAGTTAAGAAAGTTACACTTAATCCAATTGTCATCATCCAACCAAAATCTATAACTGGTTTAATACCGCTAAAAACTAGAGATGTAAAAGCACAGATTGTAGTTAATGCTGTGTATAAACAAGGCCAAACCATTTTTCTAGTTGTTAAGAAAACAATTTCACTTTGAGTACTATTTGGCATTTCACTACAAAGCTGTTTATATCGAACAGCTAAATGAACATTCATTGCAATCGTTAAAATTAACATTAAAGAAATAAAGTTAGAGGATATGACTGATACATCCCAATTTACAAACCCAAGAACTCCAATCATAATTAAAACAGCATAAAAGCAATTTAACAACGGTATGGTGACCCATCTTATTTCTCTAAAAACAACTATAAGTGTAATTACAATAAACAAAAAGACTCCGACACCAAAATTAATTAAGTCACTTTTTATAAATTCAATCATATCATCGGCAATCATAGGAACGCCTCCAAGATGAATTTTACCAGTATTTGAGAATTCTTTAATAATTTCTCTGATAGACGCAATGTTTTGATGATTAATTTTTTTTAAACTAGATTTCTTTTTATCGTATTCTTGAAGAATCTCTTTTAACTGCCCTTCCTCTTCATTATTTAATTTTTCTTTAGCACGAAGATCATTTCTTTTTCTTAGTAATTGAATAAACTCTTCATCCCTTTTAAGATTTACAATTAAAGAAGTTAATTTGCCATCTTCACTAACTATAAGATTTTTAAAGATTGGACTTTCAAGTATCTCATTTTTTGCTGAAGTAATATCTATATCAGAATCTATGATCCTTTTTATTTTATCTTCACTAAGTTTTTTTAGTGGAACATTTGCTGACTTTAGTAAAGGGAGATCAATTAATGAAATAACTTCATGAACATTTCCTAAACCCTCAAGTTTGTTTTTTAGATCTTTTATATTTTTAAATGTGTTTGTAGAAAATAAATCTTCATTTGGTTCATAGGTAATTATCACAAAATCTTTTGTATCGTATCGTTTAGTAATTTCACGAAAAGTTTTAAGATCTTTATCTTCTTCTAGAATTAGCGAATCCGCTGAAGCGTCTAACTCAAAATTTTTAGCATGAAAAGAGAAAAAACCAAGGATTAAAATTAAAAAAGAAATTATTAATAAAGGATTTTTAATAATTATTTTTTGATAAATATTATTTATTAATCCTGACATATTAATAATCTTTTTTTTACTATGTATTACTATGCAAGTTATCTTTTTTTGCAAGATTACTAAATTTTGTTATTGCCGGTTCAAAATGAAGATTTACTCTCCCTATTGGCCCATGTCTTTGTTTAGCTACAATAATTTCAGATGTATTATGTATTTTACTCATTTTTTCTTGCCATTTTTGATATTCTTCAGAACCAGAAGAAGGCTCTTTTCTTTCTAAATAATATTCTTCTCTATAAACAAACATTACAACATCTGCATCTTGTTCTATTGCTCCAGATTCCCTTAAATCTGATAATTGTGGTCTTTTATCATCTCTTTGTTCAACCTGCCTAGATAATTGAGAAAGACATAATACAGGAATATTTAATTCTTTTGCCAAAGCTTTTAAATTCCTGGTCATATCTGCAATTTCCAAAACTCTATTATCTGGCCTTGCTATTGCTGGACGTAAAAGTTGAAGATAGTCAATCATTATAACATCTAGACCATGCTTTCTTTTTAATCGTCTAGCTCTTGTTCTTAATGCTGAGATTGATAGATTTGGGCTATCATCAATAAATAAGGTTAATTCATTTAAGTTCTGACTTGATTTAATAATTTTTTGGAAATCATTTGATTTTAATGCACCTCTTCTTATTTTTTCTGAAGATATACTTGAGTCTTCAGCAAGAATTCTTGTAGCTAATTGTTCTGATGACATTTCCAACGAAAAGAATCCCACAACATTTTTTTTGTTTTGTTTTTCAATCGAATTCAATTTAGCCATTTTAAAAGCTATATTAGTTGCTAAAGCAGTTTTACCCATCGATGGTCTTCCAGCAAGAATAATTAAATCTGTATTATGAAAACCACCAAGTAAAGTATCTAAATCAGTAAAACCAGTTGCTATTCCTGAAAGTTGTCCATCTCTTTTATATGCCGCTTCAGCACTATTTATGGCTTCAACTAAAGATAATGAAAAACCTTGAAAATCTTTACTTGTTTCTCCTGTTGAAGATAAGTTAAAAAGTTTACTTTCTGCTTTTTCAATAATTTCTGATGCATTAGTTTCAAAATCAAATTCATGAGCTTCATTAGAAACTTCATCTGATATTTTAATTATTTCTCTTCTTTGAAATAAATCATAAATTAATTTTCCATACTCTTTTGAGTTAGATAAGACAGTAGAGTTTTTAGCAAGTTTTATAAGATATTTATCCCCACCAATATGTTCGAGTTGATTCTTTTGTGCGAAATAGTTTTTTAAGGTTAAAGGATCAGCTAACTGATTATTTTCAATTAATCTTGAAATTGCCTCAAAGATTTTTGAATTTATATTATCGTAAAAATGATTTGGTTTTAGAAAATCAGATATCGCTTCGTATGATTTGTTGTCAGTTAGTAAAGATGCCAATAAAGCTTGCTCTGCTTCTAGATTCATAGGTAGTATCTGAAGATCTTTATTAGCTTCTTTAATATTTTTTACTTCTGTAGCCATTTATAGGAAAAAAAATAAATAATAGCATAAAAATATATGATTTATTTACATTTTGCATGTGAATATCAAGGATAACTTTAAAATGTTGTGGATAAAATGAAACTTATTTTTTTTTAGGGCTTTTTTTACTTTTTTTTGGTAATTTTTCTTTAGTTTTCATCTTTTTTGTAACTTTTTTAACCTCAGTTTTTGTTTTTTTAGTTTTTCTTACTTTAGTTTCTTTTTCTTCTTTAATATCTTTTTTCTCCATATCTTTTAATAAATCCTTAGTTGACAATTCCTTTACTTCTTTAACTTCAGTTTTTAATTTTTCATCTTTTAATTTATTTTTTTCTTTTTTGTTAGTCTTTTTTTGCAATTCAGGATTTTTATATTTTTTAAGTTGTGATTCTGCGGATTCTTTAGTTTTTGCAACATTTATTAATATATTCTCTTGTACATTTATATATACAGAGATTAATATTTTGTATACACCAATTTTTTTTATTGGCTTTTTTAAATTTATTTGTTCATTAAGAAAATCTATATCTTTTACTGTTTTAATTTCTTTAATTATATCTTTAGAAGTAACGGATCCATATAGCTGACCATTCTCGCTAGCATTTCTTATTATTAAAAATTCTGAATTCTTTATTTTTTTAGATATTTCAAGTGATTTGTCTTTTCTTTTGTTTTCTTCAGCTTCGATAATAGATTTTTTTTCCTCAAATACTTTTAAATTTTCTTTATTAGCTCTTAAAACTTTTTTTCTTGGAAGTAAATAGTTTCTTGCATAACCGTCTTTAACTTTAACGACATCACCAATTTTTCCTAACTTTTCGATATTTTCAATTAAAATAACTTCCATTTTATTTCTTTAAATAAGGTAAAAGTGCTAAAAATCTCGCTCTTTTAACTGCTATTGTTAATTCACGTTGTTTTTTTGCTGAAACAGATGTGATCCTGCTAGGCAATAATTTTCCTCTATCAGAAATATATTTTTTTAACAATCTAACATTCTTATAATCTACTTTAGGAGCACCTTTAATAGATAACGGGCAAGATCTTTTTTTAAAGCTATAGGGTCTTTTATCAGTTTTTAATTCTTTTTGTGGTTGATCAATCATTATCATCACTCATCATAACAGTTGCTTCTTTTTCATATTCTTTGTCTTTTATCTTTATGAAGATATGTCTCATTATATCCTCTGTTAACTTAATTTGATTACCTAATTCTATAATTGTTGATGGCAATGTATCTAATACAAAATAAATATAATGTCCTTTTTTATTTTTATTTATTTCATAAGCCAAGCTTTTAAAACCCCAATATTCTTCTTTTTTTACATTTCCACCTTTTGATTTAATAAAATCATTTATTTTCTTTGCTAATTCTTTAGCTCTAACAGAAGAAATTTCTTGTTTTGCAATAAAAACTAATTCATATAAGGACATACTTTTTTTATAATATTATTTTAAATTAATGGTTTTTTTACTCTAAAACTGTGCAAACATCAACTGAAAGTTATATATGAAAGCATTTATATTTCCTGGACAAGGTTCGCAAAAAGTAGGAATGGGTAAATTATGGTATGACAAATACCCAGAAGCAAAAAATATTTTTGAAAAAGTTGATGATATTTTACAAGAATCCCTGTCTAAAAAAATATTTGAAGGCCAAGAAGATGAATTAACTAATACTGAGAATGCTCAACCAGCTTTATTAACTACAAGTATTGCTATATTAGAAGTTATAAAAAAAAGAACTGATTTCTATTGCGACATAACAGCAGGCCACTCATTGGGTGAATATACTGCTTTGTATGCAGCCGAAGCTATAAATTTAAATTCTGTTACAAAATTAGTCAAACATAGAGGTCTGTTAATGAGTAAATCTGATGAATCAGGCAATGGTAAGATGGCTGCAATTATTGGATTAAATAATGATCATGTAATAAAACTAATTGAAGATTTTAAACATTCTGGGGTTTGTGAACTTGCTAATGATAATTCTACAGGTCAAGTAGTGATTAGTGGTAACAAAGAATCTGTAGATGAGTTTAAGTTATTAGCAAAAAAAGAGGGTGCTAAATTAGTTGTTGATTTAAAAGTTAGTGCTCCATTTCATTGTTCATTAATGAAAAAAGCTGCTGATAATATGAATATAGAATTAGAAAAAACAGAATTCTTTAATACCAAAATTCCTGTAATTTTTAACGTCAATGCTACTAATTGTTCTTTGAAAGAAAAGTTTCCAAGCTTGCTATCTGAGCAAATAACAAAAACAGTTAAATGGCGAGAAATAATAATAAATATGGAAAATCAAGGTGTAAAAGAAATTTATGAAATTGGCTCTGGAAATATTTTGATTGGTTTGGTTAAGAGAATAACAAAAAATATCAAATGTTTTTCTATACAAAATCCTGAGGATATGGATAATCTAAAAAAATAAAAAAGAATTATGATAGAAAAAAAGAAAGAAAACAAAGTTGCTTTGATAACTGGATCAACAGGTGCAATTGGTTCAGCAATTGCAAAAGAATTAAGCTCATTAAGTTATACAACTATACTAACAGGAACAAATTCAACTAAAATTTCCAAACTATCTAAATCATTAGGATCTAATTCTTATGGAATAAAAGCTGATTTAACAAAGGACAATGAAGTCGAAAATTTATTTGATCAAGCCATAAAAAAATTTAAAAAGATTGATATTTTAGTAAATAACGCTGGAATAAATAAAGATGCTTTGAGTATAAGA
This sequence comes from uncultured Alphaproteobacteria bacterium, assembly GCA_964396035.1. Lineage (GTDB taxonomy): Bacteria > Pseudomonadota > Alphaproteobacteria > CAYNCC01. The sequence goes on along the minus strand of CAYNCC010000010.1, from coordinate 6,642 downwards.
ATGTCAGGCGATCAATGGAATGAAGTGATTCAGTTAAATCTTTCTTCAACTTTTAAACTTTCTCAAATGGTAATAAGAAATATGATAAAACAAAAATGGGGAAGAATTATTGGAATAAGCTCAATTATTGGAATAGGCGGGAATGCTGGGCAAGCTAATTATGCTGCTTCAAAAGCGGGTATGATTGGAATGCATAAATCTCTAGCATTAGAGGTTGCATCAAGAGGAATAACTGTAAATTGCATTGCACCGGGATTCATAGAAAGTCCAATGACACAAGCTTTATCTGAAGAGCAAAAAAGTTTAATGTTAAAAAGAATCCCAGTAGGCAAAGTGGGCGTTCCTCAAGACGTAGCTAGATGTGTTGCGTTCTTGACAAGTGAAAAAGCTTCTTTTATAACTGGATCAACTATTAACATTAATGGTGGAATGTTAATGGTTTAATTTTGTTTTTTTATAATGTAATATTTCGTTATTAATAATTTTTTTTTGTAGAGGTTCATAAAATATGTCAGACGATATTTCAAACAGAGTTAAGAAAATTATAGTTAATCACCTAGGTGTTTCAGAGGACAAGATTCAAGATAATTCAAAATTTATAGAAGATCTAGGAGCTGATAGTCTTGACACTGTTGAATTAGTTATGGCATTTGAAGAAGAATTTAAATGTGAAATCCCCGACGATGCTGCTGAGAAAATTTTTACTGTCAAAGACGCCGTGGATTACATTCAAAAAAGAACTTCTTAATATATAAATATTATGCGCCGAGTAGTTATAACCGGAATGGGTTTAGTTACTTCCTTAGGTCACAGCCTAAAATCAAATTGGGAAAAATTAATCTCTGGTAAATCTGGTATAAATTTAATTAATTCTTTTGATGTAGAAGATTTGCCTTCTAAAATTGCGGGAACGATTCACCCTGATGTTATAAATAAAAATTTTAGTGAAAAAGATAAAAGAAAAATGGATAATTTTATTTTATATGCATTAATAGCTTCAAGTGAAGCTATAGAAAATTCTGGATGGGTTGTCAATAATGAAATTGATTCTTCACGAACAGGAGTAATTGTTGGTTCTGGAATAGGCGGACTTTCGACAATATATAATAATTCAATTTTATTAAATAAATCTAATGCAAGAAAAATAAGTCCCTTTTTTATCCCATCTAGTTTAATTAATTTAGCATCAGGTCAAATATCAATTAAATATAAATTCAAAGGTCCAAATCATTCAATTGTCACTGCTTGTTCTTCAGGAGCACATGCGATAGGTGATTCCTTTAAATTAATACAAACTAATAAAGCTGATGTCATGATCGCAGGTGGAGCAGAAGCAGCAGTTTGTAGAATTGGTATGGCTGGATTTTGTTCTTTAAGAGCTTTATCAACTAATTTTAATAACAAGCCAGAAAATGCATCTAGACCATTTGATGAAAATAGAGATGGTTTTGTTATGGGGGACGGAGCAGGAATAATGGTTTTAGAAGAATACAATCATGCAAAAGATAGAAATGCTAAAATATATGCAGAAATAATTGGTTATGGCACAAGTGGTGATGCTCATCATATTACATCTCCACCAGATGATGGAAATGGAGCAAAAAGATGTGTAAAATCTGCTTTAAATGATGCTAAATTAAATATTGAAGACATTGATTACATTAATGCACATGGAACATCTACGCCCATTGGTGATAAAATTGAGATTGAGTCAATTAAAGAAATTTTTTTAAAAAATATAGACAAAATTAAAATGTCTTCTACTAAATCTTCAATAGGTCATTTACTAGGTGCCTCTGGTAGTGTTGAAGCTATATATTCTATTTTATCTATTAACAATAATAAAATTCCACCTACATTAAATCTTGATAAACCAATGCAAGAATCAAAAGGTCTAGATTTAGTACCAAATAATTCAATTGACCATAAGGTAGAATGTGCACTATCTAATTCTTTTGGCTTTGGCGGTACGAATGCATCTTTAATAATTAAATCTATTTAAAAAAATGATTTCTTTTTCTTTATTAAAAAAAAAGAAATTTCATATTTTTTTTGCTTATTTCATATTGTTTTTTTTAATATTTTACGATTTAAGATTTACTACTTTTAATTATGATTATAATTTAATTATAAAACCAAACCAATCTTTGAGACATATATCAAAAGATTTATATCAATATAAAATTATTCAGAACAAAAGTATTTTTGAAATACTTGTGTACATTAATTTTGCAGAAAAAAAATTAAAAGCAGGGGAATATAATTTTTATAAAGATAATATATTTAAAATTGTGAAAAAAATAAAGAAGGGGGATGTTTTCCAAAGAAAATTTACTATTGCTGAAGGTCTGTCGTCATTAGAAGTAATAAATATTCTAAGAAATATCGAAGGTATTGAAATAGATACTGAAATTCAAATTCCTGAAGAAGGTTCATTATTTCCTGATACATATTTTTTTGTTTATGGAACTGAAATAAAACACATAATCTCTAAGATGCAAGTTGCTATGAATAAAATTCTAAAATCTTCTTGGGAAAATAGAAATAAAAAAATTAATTTAAAAAATCACAAAGAAGTATTGATTTTAGCATCCATAGTAGAGAAAGAAACTTCAATGAAAGAAGAAAAAGCAATTGTTGCTCAGGTTTTTTTAAATAGATTAGATTTAAAAATGAAACTTCAATCAGATCCAACAGTTATTTATGGCATTACAAAACAAAAAGGAGAATTTAATAGAGAACTTACAAAAAAAGATCTAAATTTTGATTCAGAATATAATACATATTTAAATTACGGACTACCAAAAAATCCAATTTCAAATCCAGGCAAAGATTCTATAATAGCTGTAACAAATCCTGCTTTTGGGAATCTATTATATTTTGTAGCTGATGGAACTGGTGGACACGTTTTTTCAACTAGTTACAAGGAGCATTTAAATAATATTAAAAAAATAAAAAATAACTAATATTATATTTACATAGATGAAAAAGATGAAAAAGACTGGTCGTTATATCATATTATCATCACCATCTGGTGCTGGTAAAACCACTTTAGCTAAAAAATTAATAAAAAAGAATAAAAATATTGAACTTTCAGTTTCTTATACAACAAGAAAAAAAAGACCAAATGAAACGGATAAGAAAGATTATCACTTTATCTCAGAAAAGGAATTTATAAATTTAAAAAAAAAAAAGTTTTTTATAGAATGGGCCCGAGTTTTTAATCACTATTATGGAACCTCATTACAAAAAGTAAAACAACTAAACAAAATAGGTAAAGACATTTTATTTGATATTGATTGGCAAGGTTCTAGAAAAATTAAAAGGAAATTAGGAAATAAAGTAATAAGTATTTTTATATTACCTCCATCAAAAAAAGAATTAATAAAAAGACTTAAAAATAGAGCTCAAGATTCCACAAATACAGTTAATAAAAGATTATCATCTTTTAATAGTGAATTAAGTCATTGGAAAGAATATGAATATGTTCTTATTAACGATAACTTACAACTAGCAACAAAACAAATCAGTTTAATAATTAAAGAAGAAAAAATAAAAGTTTTGTCTAAAAATGATTTAATTAAATTTATAACTTCATTAAAAAAGAATTAATTTTTTTTTTTAAAATTAATCATAGTATTAGATAATTTTATGAATTTAAAATAATCAAGCTCTTCCGGTCTTGACGACATGTTGATTTTTGTTTCTTTTAAAGTTTTCTCTAGATAAGAATTATTTAATTTTAAGCTTTTTTTTATAGTTTTTCTTCTTTGATTAAAACTTTTTTTTACAATCTCTAATAAAAAATTTTCATTCTTTACAAATTCAACTTTCTTTTTAAATTCAAAAGACAAAATAGTTGAGTTAATTTTTGGTTTTGGATAAAAATAGTTTGGAGATAAATTCATTTCTTTTTTTATAAGACATAACCATTGTGCGATAATTGAAATTCTTCCATATTCCTTAGTTTTTTTCTTTGCAATAATTCGATTAGCTTGTTCCTTTTGAAACATTAAAATTAATTTATTAAATAATTTTCTTTGATTTAATAATTTTGAAAGAATTGGTATGGCGATATTATATGGTAGGTTTGAGATAACAAAAATTTTTTCATTAGATTTAGTAATTTCTTTTTTTACTTTTTCAAAAATTTTTTTTTGTAAAAAATCTCCTTCTATTAAAGACAATTTATTTTTAAAAATATTTTTTTGATATTTTAAAGCCTTGATAGATTTTTGATCCTTTTCAACAGCTATAATTTTTTTTGCGCCTTTTTCTATTATTGACCTTGTTAGACAACCTGGCCCTGGACCAATTTCTAATATAACTTTATTTTTTACATTTACTAATTTTAGGATTTTATTAGTAATATTTTGATCAAGAATGTAATTCTGTCCAAAAGATTTTTTTGTACTCAAATCAAACTTTTTAATAATTTGTTTTATTGTGTCCAATTTTTTCTTTTTTGAGCTATTTCATTTGCTTTAATTAAAGCTGCAAATAAACTTTTTTCTGAAGCTTTTCCTTTTCCAGCAATATCAAAACCTGTTCCATGATCAGGAGATGTTCTTATAATTGGTAAGCCAATAGTAATATTAACTCCATTATAAAAATCTATTGTTTTTATTGGAATTGTTGCTTGATCATGATACATGCAAATTATTACATCAAAAGATTTTGCTATTTCTTTATTAAAGATTGTGTCTGCAGGATAGGGTCCTGTTATGTTTATACCACTTGATTTTAATTTTTTTATTGCAGGTTTTATATATTTGTCTTCTTCATTTCCAAAATTCCCTTTTTCACCTGCATGAGGATTTAATCCAGTTATAGCTATTTTTGGTTTTGATAAACTAAAATTATCTATCAAAAATTTATTTACTTTAATCGTAGTCCAAATAATTCTATTTTTAGTTATTTGTTTTATTGCATTTTTAAGAGACACGTGTTGTGTTATTGGAACTACAGAAATCTTAGGAGATGTTAGCAACATTACTGGTTTATTAATTTTTGTTATTCTTGAAATATAAAATGTATGCCCATCAAATTTTTTATTTTTTTTTTTTATGATACTTTTTTCTACAGGATTAGTAACAATACATGAAATTCTTTTTTTCAAAGCAAATTTAACACATTTTTTTATTGATAGTAGAACTTTAGAAACATTTTTTGTTGAGGGTTTCCCAAACTTTGCTTTTTCATTTAATTTTATTTCATAAACTGGTAAATAATTTTTAAAAATATCATATGCATCATTAATTTTTTTTATTCTTTTTATGGGCACATTATATTTTAACAAATTATTAGTTCTTAATAATAAATCACTATCACCAAAGAAAATAAATGGATTCAATTTGTTACGATAATTTTTCCATATTTTTAGTGTGATTTCTGATGAAATTCCTGCTGGTTCACCCATTGTTAATCCAGTTATAATTCTTTTTTTCATTTTTTTAGATTTTGATATCTATAACTGATCTTGCTCTTAGTTCTGATAAATATTGTCTTGCAATTGTATCCAATTTTTTACTTGCTAATATTTCTTCAATTTTAAATTTACTAGGTATAGTTGGTTTAATTTTCTTTATATCACATATCATTAATCTAAAATTTCCTGAGTTAGTTTTAATTTCATTACTGATCTCATTCTTTTCCAAATTTTTAATCTCTTTTTGTAAATTTTCTGGTAATTCAGAATAATTTATGGATCCTAATGAGCCAGATTCTGCGGTCCCATATGATTTAGAAAAATCTTCTAATTCAGTGCAATTATTAATATCTTTTAGTTGTGAAATATTTTTTTCGTTATTTTCAATTAAATTAATTTGAAATAAAGAAACTTTATTTATCATTTCTTCTCCAATTACTCTTCTTTCCTTTATTCTAATTAAATAATATCCTTTAACACCTTCAATAGGTTCTGAAATCTCATCAATTTTCATTTTTTTTATTTTATTATATATATTTATATCTAGATCTGTTTCTGTCATCCAACCAATTTGACCAATTTTTCCTGAATAACTATCTGAAAATTGCTTTGAAATTGATAAAAAGTCTGCTCCTTTTTTTATTTGGTCATTTAAATTCTTAATTTTTTCTAATACTTGTTCTTTTTTTCTATTCTCAAATGATAAAAAAATTTGTTCAATAAAAAATTCATTTTTACCTATATTATTTTTTAAGGAATTATGTATTCTTTCAATTTCTATTTCTTGAATTATTATCTGGCTTCTAAATTTGTTTACAACTAATTGTTGCCAACCTAAATTAGTTTCTATTTGTTTTTCTAATATTTTTATATCACTTTTATTATCTTCTAAGAATTTTTCTAAAGATCCTTTTTTCATACCATTGTCTTCTTCTATTTTTTGTATGGATGATTTTACTTGTTCATTTGGAACAAATATATTATTTTTTTTCATTTCTTGTAATTGAATTTTTTCATCTATTAATCCAGAGATTAGTTCAGGAAGTATATTAATTCTAAAATTTTCATCTATTTCAATTTTTGATGATACGCTAAATAAATTAGATCTTAGAATTAAATCATAAATTGATATTGCTTCACCATTAACGGTTGCAAAAATACTAGTAGGAAGTCTATCTAATATAGATAATTTTTTTTCATTAGCATGAGTTATG
>CAYNCC010000009.1:0-23916 GCA_964396035.1 uncultured Alphaproteobacteria bacterium | reverse complement strand
AATAAATAAAATGGTTGTTGATTTAATTAAAGAAACAGAAAAAAATTTAAATAAAGTTAAACCAAAAGACACAAATGATATCAGACATGCAGATTTTAATATTTCTTCTTTTTCTAATAAAATGAGGAATAATATTTTGGAAATAAGATTATTTTTAAATAAGAGAATGTATAATCATAAAACAGTTAGTAATAAAACAAAAAAATATAAAAAAATAATAGAAAATTTGTATCATCTTTATTCTAAAAAAAGTTTGGACATTCCATCAAATTGGGTCGAAGAAACCTATAACGGTATAGAAGTGGATGATAAACAAATGATTATTGATTATGTTTCAGGAATGACAGATAGATATATACTTAAAATCTGTAAAAAAATATAAAAAAATGAGTATTTACAATAAGTTAAGAGACGATATTAATAGTATTATTAAAGATAATTTAATAAAAAATACATTGCATAAAAAAGAAATTTTTCAACAATATCAAATTGACGAACCACCTTCTGAAAAATTTGGTGATATATCAACAAATGTTGCTTTAGTATTCTCTAAATATATTAACGAAACTCCTATAGATTTTGCTAACAGATTAGCTAATAAAATAAAAGAAATTAGTTATATAGATAAAACAAAGGTAGAAGGGCCAGGTTTTATTAATTTATTTTTAAAAAAAGATTTTTGGTTAAAAGAACTTGTTAATGTTTTAAAATTAGAAAATAAATATGGTCTTTCTAATTTAGGCAAAGGGGAATTAGTAAATGTAGAATTTGTTTCTGCAAATCCAACTGGTCCACTTCACATTGGACATTGCAGAGGCGCTGTATACGGCGATGTTTTGGCTAATTTATTAAACAAAGTTGGATATAAAGTTTCCAAAGAATATTATATAAATGATTCTGGAAATCAAATTGACATTCTTACTGAATCTGTTTTTTTTAGATATCAAGAAATTATTAATAAAAAGAAAATAAAATTAAAAGAACATCTATATCCAGGCGAATATTTAATACCAATTGCCAAAGATTTAAGAAAAAAATATGGTGATAAATTAGTCATTTCAAATAAAAAAGATTTTGAAATTATTAAAAAATATTCATTAAAGCATATGATGAATATTATAAAAAAAGACCTTAGTTCACTAGGTATTAAGTTCGATAATTTTATTTCTGAGGATTCTTTGTTAAAGGATAAAAAGATTGATAACGTTATAGAAATTTTAAAGAAAAAAGATTTGCTTTATCAAGGATTTCTAAAAAAACCAAAAGGTAAAGAAATAAAAAAATGGGAATCAAGAAAACAATATCTTTTTAAATCAACAAAATTTGGAGATGATGTAGATAGACCTATAATGAAATCTGATAATGAATACACATATTTTCTAAAAGACATAGCTTATCATTTTGATAAATTTAAGAGAAATTTTAAATTTATGATAAATGTATGGGGTGCAGATCATGGAGGATATATTAAAAGATTATCTAGCGCAGTTAATTCAATTACTAATAACAAAATTAATTTAATAATAAAAATATGCCAACTTGTTAAAGTTGTTGATAACAAGAAGATATTAAAAATGTCAAAAAGGGAAGGCACATATGTTTTTTTAGATAATATTATTAAAAATATTGGTAAAGATGTAACTAGATTTATTATGCTAACAAGAAAAAATACTGAAAAATTAGAATTTGATGTAAATAAAGTAAAAGAGGAAAGTAAAGACAATCCAGTATTTTACGTCCAATATGCACATGCAAGATGCTGTTCAGTACTTAGGGAAGCAAAAAAATACTTTAATAATAGTGAGATAAGCTTAAAAAATATAAAAAAAAATAATTTAAATTTAATTAATGATAGTTATGAATTAGATCTTATTAAATTTATAGGAAAATGGCCTAAAATTATTGAAGAAGCATCTATTAATCAAGAACCTCACAGAATCCCTTTTTATTTACAAGCTTTATCGTCTAAATTTCATAGTCTTTGGAATTATGGAAAACAAAATACAAATTTAAGATTCATAAATTCAAAAGATAAGCATTTAACTTTTGCGAGATTAGGAATGATTTATAGTTTAAAAATTATACTAAGTAATGGACTTAATATACTTGGAGTTAAACCTTTAGAAGTAATGAAATAATAAATGATATTTTCAATTAAAAATATAATAAAAATTATTTTAGTATTATTTGTATTTATTTTATTTTTTTGGTTTTTAAAAAAAATAATGCTATTAGATGATAAAAAAACTTTAAAAAATGAAAATGCAATTCCTGTTATTAAAGCTGATCAAGAACCATATAGAATTGAATATAATGAAGAAATACACAAAAATCCATTAGAGGAATCTTGTACTTTAAATAATGAGTGTTAGAAAAATCAGAAATAAGGAAATACCTAAAGCTATAATTTTTGGAATTGCAGGAAAAAAATTAACTAATGTAGAAAAAGAATTTTTTAAAGAAATAAATCCTTTAGGATTTATTCTTTTTGAAAGAAATTGTAAAAATTTTCATCAATTAAAAGAATTAGTAAAAGACCTCAAGAATTCTTTATCACATAATTATCCTTTAATAATGATAGATCAAGAGGGAGGTCGTGTAACTAGATTAAAAAAACCTCATTGGAAGAAATATCCGCCAGCAGATTTTTTTGGTAAAAAGGCTGAAAATAATTTAACACATGCAAAAAAATTAGTTTTTGAAAATTCAAGAAATATAGCAAAAGATTTAAAAAATCTTGGTATCAATGTTAATTGTGCACCTGTATTAGATGTAAAATATCCATTCACTAATAGAGTTATAGGTGATAGAGCTTTTTCTTGTAATCCTAATATTGTTAGTGAATTAGGAAAAATTTTTTGCAAAGGGTTAAAGAGTATGGGTATTATTCCTGTATTAAAACACATACCTGGTCATGGCCCTTCTAAGGTTGATAGCCATAAATTGACACCTGTAGTTGAAATTAATTTAAAAGATTTAATAGAAAAAGATTTTTTACCATTCAAAAAGTTAAATAATCAACCATTAGCCATGATTGCTCATATAATATATTCAAAAATCGATTCTACGTTAGCTTGTACATCACAGTTTGTCATAAAAAATATCATAAAAAAGAAGATTCGTTTTAAAGGTTTATTGATATCAGACGATATTAATATGAAAGCTTTAAAAGGGTCTTTAAACTCTAGAGTTATAAATATTTTAAATTCAGGCTGCAATATTATTTTACACTGTAATGGTAAAATTAAAGAAATGAGAAGTATACAGAAAGTAATTCCGTATCTAGATACCGTTTCATTTAAAAAAATAGTAAATATAAAGAAAAAGTTTAATAATTAATTATCCACGGTAGAAAATTTTGTTTTAAATATTTATAATTAATAAAATGATTAATAATGAATTAGTTTTAAACATTGATGGATATGAAGGGCCTATAGATGTTTTATTGGAACTTGCAAAGACACAAAAGGTCGATTTAGAAAATATATCGATTTTAGAATTAGCAGATCAATATACAGAATTTGTCAAAAAAGAAATTAAAACAAATAACTTAACATTAGTTGCTGATTATCTAGTTATTGCAGCTTGGTTGACATATTTAAAATCAAGATTATTACTTCCTGATACAGATAATGATGATGTGCCAGCTGATACTTTAGCTGAGAACTTAAAAGAACAATTAATAAAATTAGAGCAAATGCGTAATGCAGGTACAAAGATTCTTTCACGATATCAATTAAATAAAGATTTTTATAAAAATGGTGATGAAAATAATCCATTAATTGAAAAAAAATATGTTTTTGATTGTACTTTACATGACCTTTTAAAAAACATAGTTATGGTAAACGCTAGGAGTGAAGCAAAAAAATTTAGAATTGAATTAACTAAAGTTCACACTGTCCAAGAAGCACTAAAAAATATAAAAGATTTTTTTGAAAATAATAAAACCGATTGGATTCTTTTAGATAACTTTATAAAAAAACAAAATGAAAATAATTTTGTAAAAAAATCTAATGTTGCATCACATTTTGCTGCTTCTTTAGAACTTGCTAAAGTTGGTTTTATTAAACTAAGACAACACGCACCTTTTGCTCCCATTTATGTTAAGAACAATATTGGAAATAAATGATTAAAGATAAGGATACTTGTCAAAAAATCATAGAAGCAATTTTATTTGCTAATAGTGATTTAGTTGATGAAAAAGATTTAAAATCTAAGTTGCCTAAGGGAGTAAATATAAAAAATATACTCTCAGATTTAAAAAGTATTTATAAAACACGAGGTATAAATATTTATAATGTAAAAAATAAATGGGGATTTAGAACCGCTCCAAGTTTAGCATCTTATTTAAAAATTGAAAAAAGATTAAAAAGAAAGTTATCAAATGCAGGTATGGAAACGTTAGCGATTATTGCATATTATCAACCTGTAACTAAAGGGGAAATTGAAAAAGTAAGAGGAAGACATTTAAGTAAAGGAACTTTGGATGGTTTACTAGATAGAGGATGGATTGAACTAAAGGGAAGAAGAAAGACTCCTGGAACACCTTTAACATGGGGTACAACAGATCAATTTCTTGAACACTTTAATCTAAAAAATTTAAAAGAATTACCATCAATTTCAGAAATACATCAAATTGGATTGGAAAAAAATACATAGAATTTTTGTTTATTTTGTATGTTAAAAAGAATTCTATTTAGTAAATTTTTTAATCCATGGATTATTTTCTCTCTTATTTTATCAATTCTACTATCTTTACCAATATTATCTTTAATAACTAATTTTGCAGTAAATTACATTAATATTTGGGATTCTATAGTTAAATATGATATTTGGACCTACCTATACAATTCTTTAAATATAATTTTTTTTCAGTCAATTTTTGTTATTTTTTTTGGCGTTACAACAGCATGGATTGTGACTATTTATGATTTTCCATTAAGGAAATTTTTTGATTTTATTTTATTACTTCCAATATGTATACCAAGTTATGTTGTTGCTATAATCTATGGTGATCTATTTGATTATTCAGGAGACCTCCAGACAATTTTAAGAGACAAACTAGGAATCTTTTCTAATAATTTTCATTTACCTAATATTAGATCGTTGCCTGGAGTTATTTTTATATTTTCCATAACTTTATATCCCTATGTATATATAATTTCTAGATCTGCGTTTTCTGAAATTTCAAAAACATATAGTGATGTTGGCAAAACTTTAGGTCTAGATTTAAAAAAGATATTTTTAAAAATTTATCTACCTTTAACAGCATATTCTATATTAGGAGGAGTTATTTTATCTATTTTAGAGTCGCTAAATGATTTTGGCACAGTTCAATATTTTGGCGTTGATACTTTTACTACTGGAATATATAAAACTTGGATTGGCTTAGGAGAAATTAATATAGCATCACAATTATCAATTTATTTATTATTTTTTATTTTTTTAATAATTTATTTCCAAAAAAGATTTTTATCATTAGAGAAAATAGATATAAAAAAGAATGTTTTTTATGAATCTAACTTGATTAAAGTTGGAAATCTAAAAAATATATTTCTTTCATTATTTTGTTTAGTTCCTGTACTATTAGGTTTTATTATTCCAGTTATTGTTTTAATTCTTTGGTCTTTTAAATCATGGGATAGTAGTTTGTTTTTTATCACTTTGATGAATGCAGCTAATACAGTTTTTTTAGCATTTGTAACTTGCTTCTTTATAATAATTTTTTCATTGTTTATATCATATTCTTCAAGGATTAAAAAATCGCAATTAAACATATTTTTTAAAAATCTTTCCTCTTTTGGATATGCAATTCCTGGATCTATAATTGCTATTGGAGCCATTATCCCATTTATTTTTTTGGATAATTTTTTTATAAATTTCTTTAAAAATAATTTAAACATAAATTTAAACTCAGTTTTTAGTGGTAGTATTTTTGTTTTATGTTTTGCATATGCAGTTAGGTTTTTTACAATATCACAAACTAATATCGAGAATGCTTTTTATAGAATATCAAAGAATTATGATAACGTTTCAAGCGTTTTAGGAAAAAAACCTTTATTTACACTTTTTAATGTTCATATTCCAATAATGTCATTAAGTATTATTCTGTCTTCAATATTAATTTTCATTGAAATTGTTAAGGAATTATCAGCAACTTTAATTCTGCGACCATTTAACTTCAATACATTAACTATTCAAGTTTATGAATTTGCTTCTGAAGATAAAATAATTGAGTCTTCCATACCATCATTAGTAATTGTTGTTTTATGTATTATTGGCATAATAACTATAAAAAAATTTAATAAATTACTTTTCTTAAGTGCAAAATAAAAACAATATAATAGTTGAGAGCTTATTTCAAAAGAAAGAAAATAATGAAATATTAAAGGATATTAATTTAACTATACCATCAAAAAAAGTTGTTTGCCTGGTTGGGCCATCAGGTTCTGGTAAAACATCTTTATTAAGAGTTTTAGCAGGGTTAGATAAATTTCAATCTGGAAGAATATTTTTTAACAAAATTTTATATGCCAAACCAGGTTATGAAGTTCCTGCTGAAAAAAGGAATTTTGGCTTTGTTTTTCAAGAGTCTAATCTTTTCCCACATTTAAATGTTTTTAAAAATGTTTCTTTTGGAATTAAAGATAAAAATTTTAAGTCTACTCAAAAAAAAACATTTAATATTTTAAGCAAAGTGGGATTGCCACATTTTGCTAATGTTTATCCAGAAAAATTATCTAGTGGACAAAAACAACTTGTTTCATTAGCTAGATCTTTAATTACAAATCCAAGATTATTATTAATGGACGAACCTTTTTCTAATTTAGATCAAAGATTAAAAAATAAAATAAGAGACATCACGCTTCATTTATTACAAAAAACTTCTACAACAGCATTAATAGTTACTCATGACCCAGAAGAAGCAATTTTTATGGGTGATTATATTGCAGTAATGAATCAAGGTAGAATTATTCAATTTAGCAATCCTTATGATATTTACAATAAACCTAAGACATCATTTGTCGCTCGTTTTTTTGGTGAAACAGTAAGTTTAAGAAGTAAAATTAAAAATGGCAAAGTGCCGACTATATTTGGCAAAATAGAAGCGCCAAAATTCAGAGAAGATTCAAATGTTGAAATAATTTTTAGGTCTGAATCTTTTAATATAAAAAGAAATAAGAATAAAAAAAATAATTTAGTTAAGGGTAAAATTATGGCGATTAAGGAAATTGGTCAAAATACAATGTTACATTTAGATGTGAGAAATAAGAATTTTTCTAAACACATACATATAAAAATATCCGGTAAATTCTTTCCTCCTAAAAATAAAATTTGCTATATTAGTATTAATAAAAAACACACATTTGTTTTTAACGTGTAAAATATATTATTATAATTAATAAGGATTAAAAATGGGATTAAGCATCTGGCAGATATTATTAATATTAGTTATTATTCTAATTCTTTTTGGAGCAGGAAAATTACCTGTTGTTATTAAACAAATAGGCAAAGGTATTAAAACTTTACGTTCGACTATTAAAGAAGAATCAAAAAAAGATAAAAAATAATTTAACTTTTAAAAATGTTTAGTATTGGTTGGACTGAATTTATCGTTTTAGTTGTTGTTTTTTTTGTTTTTATAGAACCAAAAGAGGTTCCGTTAATTCTAAAAAAAATCATCAGTGTTTTTTTAAAATTCAAAAATATATTATCAACTTTTATGGATGAAATTAATCAAAGTCTTTATGTCAAAGAATTTAAAAAAAGAAATAAGGATATATTAAAAATAGAAAAAGAATTAAAAAAATTTAAAAAAAAAATAAAATAAATTGATTTCACAAAAAATTCAAAAAAAAATGTCATTAGTTTCACATTTAACGGAACTTAGAAATAGACTTTTATTTTGTTCAATATTTTATTTAATTTTTTTTATAATTTCTTATTTTTTTGTAGAAAATATTTTTAGTTTTTTAACGCAACCTTTTTCAGAAACAATTGCAAATAATGATAATAAACGATTAATTTATACAGGTTTAGCTGAAGTTTTTTTTAATTATATCAAATTATCTTTAATAGTTGGATTTGTTTTTTCTTTGCCATTTTTTATTTATCATATTTGGATGTTTGTCGCGCCTGGTTTACTAAAAAAGGAAAAAAAAATTATTTTACCTTTTCTTTTGCTAATTCCTTTAATGTTTATATTAGGATTCTTAGTTGTTTATTATTTTATTATCCCTTTAGCCTGGGATTTTTTTATAAACTTTGAGACTTTTTTTCCTGATCAAAGTTTAAAAGTGCAATTAGAAGCTAAAGTTAATGAATATCTTTCCTTAATATTAAAATTAATTTTTGCATTTGGATTAGCTTTTCAACTACCAGTTTTTATTTTTTTGTTAACTATTCTGGGAATCACAAGCTATGAAAATCTTTCAAAATATAGGAAATATGTAATTGTTTCAATATTTATAATTGCTGCAGTTATTACACCTCCTGATGTTATATCTCAAATTGGCTTAGCATTACCTATAATTTTTTTATATGAATTATCTGTTTTTATCTCTAAATTTTTTAGAAAAAACAAAAAATAATTTTTGATATAATTAATAATTAAATAAAAAATATGTTAGATATTAAATGGATTGTTTCTAACCCTGAAAAAGCAGATAAATTATTTGCAAAAAGAGGTATTAAACCTATTGCAAATAAATTATCTAATTTAAGTAAATTAAGATCTGATTCATTAGGAAAGTTAGAAGGACTACTTGAAAAAAGAAACTTAATATCAAAAAAAATTGGAAATTTAGATAATCAATCAGAAAAAAAAAAATTAGTTGAAGAAGTAAAGATTTTAAAAAAAAAGATTAATAAATTACAACAGGAATCTAATACAAATAATAAGAAATTATTCAATGAACTTATAGCACTACCAAATTTCTTAGAAAACGATGTTCCTGAGGGAAATAGCGAAAATCAAAATAAAGAATTAAGAAAAATTGGTGAAATTAAGAAATTTGATTTTAAGATTTTAGACCATGTTGATATTGGAGAAAAATTAGAATTATTAGATTTTGAGAGTTCTTCAAAAGTATCAGGTTCAAGATTTGTTTTTCTTAAAGGTAATTTAGCAATGTTAGAAAGAGCTTTAGGAACTTTTATGCTTGATATAAATATTTTTGAAGGAGAATTTAAAGAAATTAATACTCCTTTGCTAGTGAATGATAAATCGTTATTTGGCACTGGTCAATTACCAAAATTTGATTCGGATATATTTAAAACAAGAGAAAATTTTTGGCTTATACCTACAAGTGAAGTTACTTTAGTAAATTTAGTAAGAGACAAAATTCTAAATAGTAAAACATTACCACTTCGTTACACTTGTTTATCACCATGTTTTAGATCTGAAGCTGGAGCAGCAGGTAAAGACACAAGAGGTCTTAAAAGACAACATCAGTTTGATAAAGTTGAACTTGTTTCTATTACCACTCCTGATGAGTCTATTAAGGAGCATGAATATCTTTTATCAGTTGCTGAAAAAATTCTAAAAAAACTTAATCTTCATTATAGAGTTTGTGAATTATGTTCAGGAGAAGTTGGTTTTGCATCAAAAAAAACTTATGATATTGAAGTTTGGATTCCAAGTCAAAAAAAATACATGGAAATTTCCAGCATTTCAAATTGTGGAGATTTTCAAGCCAGAAGAATCAATGCAAGATTTAAGAATAAAAAAAAAATCAATGAATATGTACACACACTAAACGGTTCTTCTTTAGCTATTGGAAGAACAATGATTGCTATATTAGAAAATTATCAAAATAAAGATGGGTCAGTGACAATTCCAGATGTTTTAAAAAAATATATGAATAATCAAGAAAGGTTATAGTTAACTCTTGTCAGAGAAGTTAAAAATTAATTTAATTTTGGAATTAAGAAAATATGGAATAACTGATAAAGCAGTGCTTGCAACTATTGAAAAAATTCCACGAGAAGACTTTATTGATAAAGAACTATTTTTTAAAGCTTATAAGAATGATGCGTTACCAATTTCTTGTAATCAAACTATAAGTCAACCAGCAGTTGTTGCTAAAATGACTGAACTTTTGGAACCTGATAAATCATGTAAAGTTTTAGAAATTGGGACTGGCTCAGGTTATCAAACTGCAATTTTATCAAATTTATTTAAAAGAGTTTATACTATTGAGCGCTTTAAGGATTTACATGAAAATTCAAAAGAAATTTTAAAAAATTTAAATCTCAAAAATATAGTATTTTATCATGGAGATGGTCAGAAGGGATGGCCAGCAAAGTTTTTCTTTAACAGAATAATATTAACAGCTGTCACTAATAAAATCCCAGAAAATCTTTTAAAACAACTTGCTGATGATGGAATTTTTGTTTTACCACTAATCCATAAATCATCTCAATATATTACTACTATTAAAAAAAAGAATAATAGTATTAAAATAAAGAGATATTGGAAAGTTAGATTTGTACCAATGGAATCTGGTATTCAATAAAATAAATTAAAGTTTTCACTTTTAGTAAAAAGTATGTACTATTTAAAAAATATTTTTATTATTTAAATTATGAATGAAACTTTAATATCTCTTTTTCCATTAATTTTAATATTTGTTGTTTTTTATTTTCTTTTAATAAGGCCTCAACAAAAAAAAATGAAGGAATTAGATGTGATGCGTAATAACTTAAAAAAAGGCGATGAAATTATTACTTCTGCTGGTATATATTGTAAAATTATTAAATTTATAGATAAGCCAATTCCAAATTCAGATAAAAAAACTGAAATTATTGAAGTTAGCATCTCTAATGGAGTTAATATTAGTATAGAAAAATCATCAGTTTTGGGTTTAGTTAATAATATAACAACAGAAAAAGACAAATAGTATTTTTATTAATGGTTCAATTAAAAAAATGGCAAGTATTTATAGTTATTCTATTTAGCGTATTAGGAATATTATTTTCAGTTCCTAATTTTTTTAAATCTTCAACATTAAGTAAATTTCCATCATTTTTACCCAATGAACAAATAGTTCTAGGTTTAGATTTACAAGGTGGTTCATATTTACTTTTAGAAGTTGATACAGAATCTGTAATTAAAGAGAATTTAAGTTCTTTAGTAGATGAAATTAGACTAATGCTAAGAAAAAAAAAAATTCCATATTCTGATTTCAATATTGTTGAAAAAGATATTTTTATAAATTTAAAAGATAAAAATAAAGAGGAAGTTTTAATTGAAAATTTAAATAAGTTTTCAAATGATATTCAATTTAATACCGTTGAGAATAATACTTTTAAAATAAGTTTTTTACCTGAAAAACTAAAAGAAATTGAAAAAATTGCTATTTTACAATCTATTGAAGTTGTTAGAAGACGTGTTGATGAATTTGGAACTAAAGAGCCAACTATTCAACAACAAGGAAAGAACAGAATACTTTTAGAACTACCAGGTATAACTGATCCAGAAAGATTAAAAAATCTATTGGGGCAAACTGCAAAATTAAGCTTTCAAATTGTTGATGAAGATTTTTCTATTGAAGAATTGAAATCTGGTAAGACAAAACCAGGTATTATAATCTTGCCATCTGATAAATTAACTTATCCTGATGGCAGCGAAGTGCTGTTTGCTATAAAAAAAAAAAATAGAATATCTGGTGAAATGTTAACTAATGCTTCTCCATCTTTAGAAAATAATTCACCAGTTGTATCTTTTCAATTTAATACCAAAGGAGGAAGAAGATTCGGAAATATTACAAAGAAATATGTTGGCAATAGATTAGCAATTATTCTAGATAATAAAGTTATTAGTGCTCCAAATATAAGAGAACCAATCACAGGCGGAAGAGGAATTATAACAGGGCAATTCACATTTCAAGAAGTAACAGATTTATCTATGCTTTTAAGAGCAGGTGCCTTACCTGCACCATTAAAAATATTAGAAGAAAGATCGGTTGGCCCAAGCCTTGGTATTGATTCTATAGAATCTGGAAAATTTGCCTGCATATTAGGATTTACATTAATAATTATTTTTATGACTTTGATTTATGGTTTATTTGGTATTTTTGCAAACATAGCATTAATCTTTAACTTAATTATCTTATTGTCAATTTTAACAATAATTAAAGCAACTTTGACGCTACCTGGAATTGCTGGTATTGTTTTAACTATCGGAATGGCCGTAGATGCCAATGTGCTTATTTTCGAAAGAATAAAAGAAGAAATTAAATTGGGTTATTCATCTATAGCTTCAATAGACATTGGTTATAAAGAGGCATTAAAAACAATTATTGATGCAAATGTAACTACTTTGATTGCAGCTATAATGTTGTTTGGAATAGGTTCTGGCCCTGTAAAAGGTTTTGCTATTACCTTATCTTTTGGAATATTAACATCAATGTTTACAGCAATTATGTTTACTAGAATTTTAATAATAATTTGGTTAAAAAAGACCAAACCTGAGAAAATTAATTTATAAAAAAGACATGCCACTTATAAAAATTATTCCTGATAAAACAAATTTTAAATTTATGAATATAAAGAAAATTACTTTATTATTTTCAACTTTATTTTTTTTAATGTCATTGTTTTTTGTTTTTTTTAAAGGTTTAAATTTTGGAATTGATTTTACTGGCGGAATTCTAATTGAAGCTAGATTTAATGATGAAAAAATTAATTTAAATAATATTAGAAAAGAATTAAATAATTTAGATTTAGGAGAGATTCAATTACAGAATATAAACAATACTAATGATCTTGCTATAAGAGTACAAAGACAAAAAGGTAATGAGCAAAATCAATTAACAGCGATTAAAAAGATTAAAGATAATTTTTCTTCAAAAAATATTGAATATAGAAGAACTGAATATGTTGGCCCGAAAGTTGGCAAGGAACTTGTTAAAAATGGAACAATTGCAGTTTTATTTGCTCTATTTGGAATTTTAATTTATATTTGGTTAAGATTTGAATGGAATTATGCAGTTGGAGCTATTATTGCTTTAATACATGACGTTTTTTTGACCTTAGGTTTTTTTTCTATTCTACAATTTGAATTTAATTTAGCTACTGTTGCCGCTGTTCTAACAATAGCTGGTTACTCGATTAACGATACAGTTGTTATTTATGATAGAATAAGAGAGAATACTAGAAAATATAAGCAGATTTTATTTGACGAAGTAATTAATATATCCCTTAACGACACTCTTGCTAGAACATTAACTACTAGTGTAACTACATTGTTAGCTTTATTTGCATTATTTATTTTTGGTGGAAATGTTATTTCAAGTTTTATTATTGCTTTAATATGGGGAGTTGTAATTGGAACTTACTCATCTTTATATTTAGCATCTCCATTATTGACATATTTGAAAGCAGATAGAAGATAAAAATTTATATAAATTAAGAATTAATAAGACAAATTTTGGGCAGAAACCATAGCATACAACATAGGTATTGAAAGCGCAGTATTTGTTCTTGAGAACAACATTGCTTTTCTTGCTGCAATTGGTTTTAGATCTGGATTTGTATTTATAATACCTAGTGCAATTTTTTGATTTGGCCAAATAATCATCCAAACATTATAAGCCATTATTATACCTAACCACATTCCAATACCGATTGCCGTATGTGTTTTTGTGCTACCATCTATCATTCCAAGAGATAAAGCATTTGAAAGATATCCGTTTAAATGTGCAGTTGAAAGACCAGTTAATATAGTAGCTAATGCGGCCCATCTAAACCAAAATAATGCTTTTGGGGCAATTACTTTACTAATTGCTGGTTTTTGATCATCAGGAATATTTGGCATTGAAGGAATTTGAACAAAATTAAAATACCATAATAAACCAATCCACATTACCCCACTTAAGACATGTAATAGCCTTGAAAAAAAAGCAATATATTCAGTTCCAAAAAGATCCATATTTTTTAATTATATTGTATTTAAAATGCACACCATAATTATTGTTAATAAAATTCCTATAATTATAGTTTTTGTTAAAGATTCTAAAGGATTACCCATAATTCATTAATAATGAAGAAAAAAATTATTTTTGTAAAGTCTTTCTTTTTCTTTTATCTTCAATTCTTAATATTTCATGTAAAAATTGACTTGTGTAACTATTTTTATGTTTAACAACCAACATTTCAGGCGAACCTTCAGCAATAATTTTTCCTCCTTTATCACCTCCTTCTGGACCTAAATCAATTATATGATCAGCAGTTTTTATAACTTCTAAATTATGTTCAATTACAATTACTGTATTGCCTTTATCAACAAATTCATGTAAAACCTCCAGTAATTTTCTTACATCTTCAAAATGAAGTCCTGTCGTTGGTTCATCTAAAATATAAAGAGTTTGACCTGTTGATCTTTTTGATAATTCTTTAGCTAATTTAATTCGTTGAGCTTCACCACCAGACAAGGTTGTTGCTGATTGACCTATCTTAATATATCCAAGACCTACTTTTTTAAGTGTTTCAAATTTTGTTCTTATATTAGGTATTGCTTTAAAAAAATTTAAACCTTCATCAACTGTCATATCTAAAATGTCAGCAATATTTTTTTCTTTAAATTTTATTTCAAGCGTGTCTCTATTATATCTTTTACCTTTACAAATATCACATTCAACAAAAACATCTGGTAAAAAATGCATTTCAATTTTTATCACTCCATCACCCTGACATATTTCACATCTGCCACCCTTAACATTAAATGAGAATCTTCCAATTTTATAACCTCTTTCTTTTGATTGAGGAAGGTTGGAAAACCATTCTCTAATTGGTGTAAATGCTCCAGTATAAGTTGCTGGATTAGATCTTGGAGTTCTACCAATTGGAGACTGATTAATTTCTACAAGTTTGTCTAAGTATTCATATCCTTCTAGTGTTTTGTACGGTTGAGGTTTTTGTATATGATAATTTAATTTTTTTCCTATAGCTTTTAATAATGATTCATTTATTAAGCTAGACTTGCCACTTCCTGATACTCCTGTTACAGCTGTAAAAGTTCCTAAAGGAATTTTTACATCTATATTTTTCAAATTATTTGTATTAATACCTTTCATTACTAGAAATTGATTTTTTTTTCCAACTCTTCTTTCTTTAGGCATTGGTATGTTTCTATAACGGTTAAGATATTGAGATGTTATAGATTCAGGAGAGTTTAATATTTCTTCCAATGTTCCCTTTGCAATAATTTTTCCTCCATAGATGCCTGCGCCTGGTCCTACATCAATAATATAATCTGCTGAACGAATTGCTTCTTCATCATGTTCAACAACAATTACTGTATTACCTAATTTTTTTAACTTATTTAAAGTTGCTAATAATCTTTTATTATCTCTTTGATGTAATCCTATTGATGGTTCATCTAGAACATATAAAACTCCCGTAAGTCCTGAACCTATTTGTGATGCTAATCGTATTCTCTGACCTTCTCCTCCTGAAAGTGTTCTCGAATTTCTAGATAATGTAAGGTAATTTAGTCCTACATTATTTAAAAATTCTAATCTTTCTTTTATTTCTTTTAAAATTCTCCTAGCAATTTCAAATTCTTTTTTATTTAATTTTTTTTCTAATTTATCAAACCATAAAGAAGCTTTTTCTATTGTGTAATCACTTATTTCACCTATGTGAAAATTATCAATCTTAACACAAAGTGCTTCTGGCTTTAATTTGAAACCTTTACATGATTCACAAGTATCGTATCTTAAATATTTTGTTACTTCATCTCTATAATATTCATTTTCACTTTTAAACCATCTTCTTTCTAGGTTAGGTATAACGCCTTCGAAATTCTTTTCAACAGGATAAGAACCTCTAAATGAATGATAAAGAAATTTAATTTTCTTTTCTTTATATCCATAAAAAATAATATTTTGTATTTTTTTACCTAAATCTTCAAAAGGTGTTTCTAAATCAAAATCAAAATGATCGGCTAAAGATTGAAGTGTTTGTCTATAAAAATCATTTGATGTTTTATTCCAGGGTTCTATAGCACCTTCTGCTAAACTTAATTTTTGATTAGGAACAATCATTTCAGGATCAAAATAAGATTTATAACCTAATCCATTACAATCAGAACAAGCGCCAAATGGATTATTAAAAGAAAATAATCTTGGCTCTATTTCTTCTATTGTAAAACCAGATATCGGACAAGCGA
The DNA here is from genome assembly GCA_964396035.1 of uncultured Alphaproteobacteria bacterium. Taxonomy (GTDB): domain Bacteria; phylum Pseudomonadota; class Alphaproteobacteria; genus CAYNCC01. The sequence goes on along the minus strand of CAYNCC010000009.1, from coordinate 7,742 downwards.
ATTTTGTTGAATATATTTTTGTTTCTTTTGTTTTAAAATTTTCGAAATGAATAATCCCATCAGATATAGTCAAAGCAGATTCAACACTATCAGTTAATTGATTTTTTATATTATGACTTATTTTTATTCTATCTATTACGACATCTATATTATGCTTAATTTTTTTATCAAGCTCAGGTAATTCATCAGATAAATATATTTTTTCATCTATTTTAAATCTTTGGAACCCTTTTTTTATCATTTCTGATATTTCTTTTTTATATTCTCCTTTTCTTCCTCTAACAATTGGTGCAAGAAGTAAATATTTTTCTCCCAGTTTCTTTTTTAAAATATTATCGACAATTTGAGAAACACTTTGAGATTCTATAGGTTTACCTGTTCTAGGAGAGTAAGGAATTCCAATTCTCGCAAAAAGCAATCTCATATAATCATGGATTTCCGTTATCGTGCCAACTGTTGATCTTGGATTTTTTGATGTTGTTTTTTGTTCAATAGATATTGCTGGAGATAAACCTTCAATTGAATCTACATCTGGCTTAGGCATCATTTCTAGGAACTGCCTAGCATATGCAGACAAACTTTCAACATATCTTCTTTGTCCCTCAGCATAAATTGTATCAAATGCTAAAGATGACTTACCCGAACCAGAAACACCTGTTACAACAACTAATTGATTTTTTGGCAAATCAATATCTATGCCGTTCAGATTATGTTCTCTAGCACCTAAAATCTTAATTTTATCCATAAGTTTTATTAGACTAATATTAATTTAGCAATTATTATTAATTGGTAATTATTTAGTTTTTTTTATTAATAAGCAAATTATATTAAATTAATTTTTTTATGGCAGGTTCAGTAAATAAAGCAATTTTGATAGGTAGATTAGGTAGCGATCCAGATGTTAGAACATTACAAAACGGTAAAGAAATGTGTACATTTTCACTTGCAACCAGTGAAAGTTGGAAAGATAAGGAAACAGGTGAAAAAAAAGACAGAACAGAATGGCACAGAGTATCATGTTTTAATGAAGGTTTGGTAGGCGTTATCAAGAATTATGTAAAAAAAGGTTCCAGAGTTTATGTTGAAGGCACAATTCGCACTAATAAATTTACTGATAAAGAAGGTGTTGAAAAATATTCTACTCAAGTCGTTCTTGAAGGTTTTACAGGAAGACTTGATATGTTAGATAGTAAAAATGATTCGGATTCTATCCCGGACGAACCTAAAGAAATAGCTGAGAGTGAAAATATTTCATCAAACACATCAAGCACTGGAGACGATAAAGAAAAAAAATCAAGTAGTTCAAATGATGATCTTGATGATGAGATACCATTCTAACATTTTTTAAAAATAGGAGTTTAGTAATTGAGCGATACAAATAGAGGCAAATCAGAGTCTGAAAATAATGGTTCAAAAAAAGTAAACATACCTCCAAAAAGTAATAATTCTGGAAATGGTAATTTAAGTAACGAGATAAACCATTCTTTAAAAAATGAGATGGAGACTTCTTATCTCTCTTATGCAATGAGTGTTATTGTTAGTAGGGCTTTGCCAGATGCGAGAGATGGTTTAAAACCAGTCCATAGAAGAATATTATACTCTATGGATCAAAGTGGATATCACTGGAATAGACCTTACCATAAATCTGCAAGAATAGTTGGAGATGTCATGGGAAAATATCATCCTCATGGGGATGCTGCTATTTATGACTCAATGGTGAGAATGGCTCAAGAATTTTCTTTAAGACTTCCTTTAATAGACGGTCAAGGTAATTTTGGTTCAATGGATGGCGATCCTCCAGCAGCAATGAGATATACCGAAGCTAGATTAAAAAAAGTTACTGAACAATTATTAGATGATTTAGATAAAGAAACTGTAAGCTTTCAAGAGAATTATGACGGTTCAACAACTGAGCCAAAAGTTCTGCCATCAAAAATACCTAATTTATTGGCTAATGGAGCAAGTGGTATTGCAGTTGGGATGGCAACAAATATCCCTCCACACAATCTAAAAGAAGTCATAGATGGCTGTATTGAATATATCAATAATAAAGATATATCAATTGAAGAGTTATCAAAATTTATTAAGGGACCAGATTTTCCTACTGGCGGAATAATTAAAGGTAAGAGCGGAATCATGTCTGCTTTTAAAACTGGTAGAGGATCAGTGGTTGTTGAAGCAAAAACTTCAATAGAAGAGAAATCTAAAGATAAAAAAAAGTCTATTATTATTTCTGAAATTCCTTACGCAATTAATAAGTCTAAATTAGTTGAAAGAATTGCTGAAGTCGCAAAGAATAAAATCGTAGATAATGTTGTGGATATACGAGATGAATCTGACAGACACGGAGTCAGAGTAGTGATTGATGTTAAAAAAGGAGGTAACGTAGAAATTCTTCTTGCTAATTTATTTAAACACACACCATTGAGGACAAGTTTTGGAGTCAATATGCTTGCTTTAGCAGATGGAACTTCTCCAGAAGTAATGGATTTAAAGAAAATGATAAGTGTTTTCATTTCCTTTAGAGAAGAAGTAATAAGAAAAAGAACAATTTTTGAATTAAAAAAAGCAAGAGAAAGAGTGCATGTTTTAACTGGTTTAATGATTGCAGTTAATAATTTAGATTTAGTTATTAATATGATAAAAAAATCCGAAAGCCCAGAAAAAGCAAAAAAAAATCTTTTAGATAAAACATGGCCTGCTAAAGATTTGACTATTTTTATTAAAGCTGTTGATGATCCTAGATATAAATTATTAAAAACTGGTAAATATAATTTATCATCAGAACAAGCAGAAGCTATTTTAGATTTACGACTTCAAAAATTAACCGGACTTGAAAGAGGAAAAATTGTCGATGAGGCTAAAGACTTAGGTGGTCAAATTAATGAATATTTGAATCTTCTTCAAAAAAAAGAATTATTAATTGAAACAATAAAAAAAGAATTGAAAGAGTTACAAGAAAAATTCTCAACTCCTAGAAAAACAATGATAGGAACGGAAGCTGTTGATATTGAAGATGAAGATCTTGTTGCTTCTGAAGAAATGGTAATAACAGTAACGCACAGAGGTTATATAAAAAGAGTTCCTCTTAAAACTTATAGAGCGCAAAAAAGAGGTGGAAAAGGAAGAAAAGGTATGGCAACAAGAGAAGAAGATTTTGTTAATCAAGTATTTGTTGCAAATACTAAAACCCCAGTTTTATTTTTTTCATCTAAAGGCAAAGTTTATCAAATGAAAGTTTTTAAACTGCCAGAATTTGCTCCTAATGCAAGAGGAAAACCTATGATTGGTATATTTCCTCTTGATAAAGATGAAAATATTACAACTGTATTACCGATGCCAAGTGATAGTAAAACTTGGAATGATTTAAATATTGTTTTTTCTACATCTAAAGGAAATGTTAGAAGGAATGCTTTATCAGATTTTGTTAAAATACAATCTAGTGGGAAAATAGCTATGAAATTGTCAAATAATGATAAATTAGTAGGAGTTCATACTTGTAATGAAAAAAGTGATGATATATTTTTATCAACGAAAGAAGGTAAGTGTATAAGATTTGTTGCAACAGATATTAGAATGTTTAGTGGTAGAAATTCTGTTGGGGTAAGAGGTATAAGAATAAAAAAGAACGATGAAGTAATTTCAATGTATATTTTAAAACATGCAAAATTTACCATTGATGAAAGGGATGATTATTTAAAAATATCTAATGCTATTAAAAGGAAGGAGATAAAAAAAAATACTCCTTTTAATAAGTTAAAAATAAAAACAAAACTAGATGAAACTAAATTCAATGAAATGGAAGGTGGAGAGCAATTTATTTTATCAGCTACTGATAATGGATTTGGCAAAAGAAGCTCCGCTTATGAATATAGAATTACAAGAAGAGGAGGTCAAGGTATAGCAAATATGACTTTAAATAAAAAAACAGGAAATGTTATAGGTTCTTTTCCTGTAGAAGAAAAGGATGATATAATGTTAATTGCTGGAGACGGTAAATTAATTAGATCTCCAGTTAAAAATATAAGAATAGCCGGAAGAACAACTCAAGGAGTAACGCTATTTAAAGTTGAAAAAGATGAAAAAGTTTTATCTGTTGCTACAATAAAAGACTTGAATTTATCAGATGAACAAACAAATTAATCTAAAATGAAATTAGGTATTTATCCAGGCAGTTTTGATCCATTAACAAATGGCCATATTGATGTTATTAAAAGATCAAAAAAGATTGTAGATAATTTAATTATTGCTGTTTCTGAAGTAAACCATAAAAGGATTTTATTTAGTATAAATGAAAGAATTAATATGATTAATACGGTTCTAAAAAATAAAAATATTAAAAATGTTAGCGTTGAACCATTTAATGGCTTATTAGTTACTTATGTTAAGAAAAAAAATGCTAAAGTTATAATTAGAGGATTGAGAGCAGTTTCTGATTTTGAATATGAATTTCAAATGACTGGAATGAATTATAAATTAAATTCAGAAATTGAAACAATATTTTTAATGGCTTCAGATAACAATCAATTGATTTCTTCTAACTTAGTAAAAGAGGTTTCAAAATTACATGGAGATGTATCTAAATTTGTTCCATCTGAAGTTGAAATGGAGTTAAATAAGAAATTTAAATGATAAAGATTTGAATCATTGTTTTTCATTTTGTTTTTTATACAATATTTTTTGGGCGCTTAGCTCAGTTGGTAGAGCAGTGGACTTTTAATCCGCGTGTCGGGGGTTCGATCCCCCCAGCGCCTACTTTTAAATTTTATAATGTTTCGTTTTTTACGATATTTAAGACATAATTCACCTACAATTTTCTCACCTATATGGTTTTTTTTTGGCTCTTTCTTTCGTTTGTTTATAAATTTTTTAAAAATAAATTTATATGTAACTCAACATATTTCTAAATATGGACCTTTTAAAATACATTTATACTTTGGTTTTAGTAATTTTGAAAAATGGGGAATTGAAAAAAACAGTGTTTTTAATCAAATGTTAAATCAATCAAAAAATAAATTACATATTATTGATATTGGAGCACATATTGGTCTAACTACTTTACCATTTAGCAAAGTTATAAATAAAAACGGCACAGTATATTCATTTGAACCTAGTAATATAAATTATAAATATTTAAATAATCATTTAAAAATTAATAAAATTAATAATGTTGTCGCTATGAAAACAATCGTAGGTGAAAAGAATAAAAGTAGTGTTTTGTTTTATGAGTCTAAAATTCCCACTGGCATGAACTCTGTAATTAATTTAAAAAAAAGAAAAATAAGATTTAAAACAACAAAAAAAAAACAGATATCATTAGATAGTTTTATTATGAAAAAAAAAATTAAACCAGAAATTATAAAAATTGATGCGGAAGGTTCTGAATTTTTTATTTTAAAAGGTGGTTTTAAATCAATTAAAAAGTATCGACCTCTAATTTTTTTAAGTATGCATATAAATCATATGAACAAACTTAATTTAAAAGAAAAGGATTTTTTTGATTTATTCTCAAAAATTAATTACCAACTTAAAGATTCATCAGGAAAAGCATGCTTGAATTTAGAAAGCAAAGAATATTTGTTATATCCAAAATAAAAATTATTTACCATCAATTAATATGAACATAACAATAAAACAATTAATTTATTTTTCATTATTTTTTTGGATATTAAATTTCTGTTGGTCGATCTTTGCCATAACACCAAATGTTGATGATATGTGGTATTTTGCCCCATCATTAGGTTTTGCATATTTTAATGAACTTGCATTTCATATGGAAAAGTATGTATATTATGATTTTTCAAAGTTTCCTATTTTTCCTTTTCTTCAAGGTTTTTTTTTGAAATTTCTTTTATTGCTAAATTTTCCAATTAATTCTTATACATATCATTTATTTCCATTTTTAATCTTTTGTTTATTAATTTTATTTACATTTAAATTAATAAACCTTTTATCAAATAATAAAAAGAATGACTTATTACTTAAAAAAACATTTTTTTTAGTTTTAGTCTCTGTAAGTCCAATCTCTTTTCTTTTTATAAATAGTAGACCCGAACTATTGGCTTTAACTTTTTTTCTTTTAGGTATTTTTTTTTATTTGAAATCAAAAAAGAATTTATTAAAAAATAATTTAAATTTATTATTAAGTGGATTTTTTTTAAGTTTATCCATTTTTACACACCCAACATTTTTCTTCTTAAATTTTTTCTTAGTTTTTTTAATTTTATTTAAAAATTTTGAATTAAAAATTTTTTTCTTTTTTTTAACATCATTTTCGATCCCATTATGTTTTTTTTTATTTTATTATTTCAATAATCTACCTCATTCGTTAGAACATTTGTTAGTAGCTTCAGGTGGTTTTCCTTATTTTGGTTATTTCATCTCATATATTAAGACAATTTTTTTAAATGAGAATATTTATATAAATTTAATAAATTTATACTATTACCTGCCATATTTTCTTTGTTTAATTTTTTTATTAATTATTTATTTAAAAAGAATATTTAAGAATAATTACCTGCTGAAAAATAATGAAACTATTAGTTCAATTTTACTTTTTTCTATTTTAATTACTCTATTTATAGAAAGAAGCACTTACTATAATCATGCTATTTTTGCTTATTTAGTTTTTTTAATTTTTATATCCGATAATTATTTTATTAAAATAAAATTATTTTTTCATAAATATATTTTTAAATTACCTAATTTTTTGTTGGGTTTTGTTATTTTTTTTATAATTTGTTCTTGGAATATTGTCCATTCTTTAAAATATTATCATTATCAAAATCAGTACTTAGTAAACACAAAATTTCTCAAATTTAAGAATTCACAGATTAATAATAGTAAAAAAGAATTTGTAATTACCAGATCTGAATTTGTGCCTTATTTTATTAAAGAAATAAATGATAATTATTTATTAAATTTTAAAGATTCTAAGCATCATTGGTTATTTCCTATTTCAGGTAGAGCTAATTCAGAAGGTGAAATTACCTTATTAAAAGAATTTGTCAAAAAAAAATTTGTTGAGCAAAACACTTCAAAATATTTATGGATAATTGCAAAAAAAAATATTATTAAAAAAGAAAATCAATTTTTATGTATTAGTATTCATGATGGATTAGGATTAAATCCAATAAAAATAAAATTAGAAGATTATTCTATTAGTTATAATACTATTAAATATATTGTTTTGAATCCAAATAAAATTTCTTTAGACTGTCATTATTAGACAACTTATAATTATATGAAAAAATATTATCATGAAGTTACAGAAAGCAATCAACCAAGTAACAAAGGTTTTGGTATTACCTTTGGTGTGTTGTTTTTTATTATTTTTTTATTTAAATTTTATTTTTCTCAATCATTTAATCAATCAATCACATTTTTAATTATTTCTTCTATCTTTTTTATATTAAGTTATACAAAACCAAATTCTTTATTTTTATTAAACAGATTATGGAATAAATTTGGTTTTTTTTTATCAAGAATTTTTAATCCTATATTTCTATTTTTATGTTATTGTTTTATAATTATACCAACAAGTCTATTTATGAAATTATTTTTTAGTTATGATTCAATGAATTTGCGCAAAATAAAAAAATCATTATGGATAGAACGTAAAGAAAAATCAAATACTAATGATTTGAAGGATCAGTTTTAAATATTCGTTTTAATTAAACAATGTTAATCTTAGGCATTTCAGCTTTTTATCATGATAGTGCCGCAGCTATTATTGTTGATGG